>JAITJK010000049.1 GCA_031278935.1 Spirochaetaceae bacterium
CCCCGGACCTTCACCTCAAGCCTGGTGGAAGGGCCCGTGTCCAAGGCTTCGGCGAATCAGCGCAAGGGCCGGGCCGGGCGTACCCAGCCTGGAACGACGTACCGGCTCTATACCCGTAAGGATTTTGAGAACCGCCTCCTCATTACCCCTGAAGAAATCTATCGTACAGACCTGTCCGAAGTCGTCCTCCGTATGGCCGATCTAGGACTTACGGCCTTTGAGGAATTTGATTTCATTGCCCCCCCCAACCGGGAGGGCCTCATCGCGGCTATTGAGACCTTGAACCTCTTGAACGCCCTGGAAACGGATCGCACCCTCTCCAAGATAGGGAAACTGATGACCGAGTTTCCCCTGCCTCCCCGGCAGTCCCGGATTATTGTGGAGGCTATCCTGCACTATCCCCAGATAATCCAGGAAACTCTGATAGCCGCAGCGTTTCTCTCCACCCAAAGCCCCTATATTCTGCCGCCTGGAGAGGAAACCGACGCCCGTAAAGCCCATCACCGGTTCCGGGACGCAGGTGGAGACTTTGTTTCCTACCTGAAACTCTATAATGCTTATCAAGAGGCCCGGAATAAGGTGCAGTTTTGTGAAAAGAACTACCTGGATGAACGGGCCATGAAGGAAATTGTCAACGTTACCGCCCAGCTTGGGGAGATTGTCAGCAGCCTTGATATTCCGATTCCTTCACATCCCCAGGGGTTCTCCACCGAAGACTACCTGTGTGCCGTGGCCCGGGGACTTATCCAGTTCGTCTGCGTCCGGGAAGGCCGGGATATGTACCGTAGCCTCACGGCGGATCGGATATTGATTCACCCCGGTTCGGTAATGTTCAAGATGGATCCGGAATACATCGTGGCCGGGGAAATCGTGCGGACCACCCGTATGTACGCCATGTCGGTTTCTCCCCTTTCCCGCAAAGCCCTGGAAAAGATAAGCGATACCTTGTTTGAACGCCTGGGAGCCCGGAATTCCCGGAGCGCTACGGCGGAAAGCTCTGCCTGCGTCCCGCCTAAACGGGTACGGGACTTTACTCAGGCTATTAAAATCGGTGATGAAGTCTTTGATATCGGCACAGTCAAGGGGAAGAAACTGGTTTCCCTGCCCTGGGAACGGCTGAGTAGGATAAAATCCCACCTCGGAACGGATTCTTTAGGGCTGTATAAGAACCTTCGGGGCAAGATCACCCTGGAAGGGGGCTATACCCTGTTGGAAGGGGAGAAGCTGGACCTCATCCTGGCCCTGGCCACCTCCTTGGACCTAGAGGGGGTGCGGGAAAAGCAATGGCCCCGAAAAGAACGCTTTCATTTCCCGGAAAACCTGCAAGCCCTGCTGGCCTTCCTCCCGGACCTGGTAAGCCCAGCGCTCTGGAAAGCCCATAAAAAAGAGGTAGGGTTTATCTGCCTGTTGAACGACGGGGCCGGTACGTACTGGTTTACCTGTTCCCGGGGCTTTCATACGGGTCTGAACGAAAGCCTTGCCAGTTTAGAGGCCCTGATTGACGATTTAGGGGAATATGCGGATGGCGAAGTAAAGCGCGTGGTGAATCAAACCTACCGAAAACTCTCGGATTATCTGGGTTAGGACAAAAATTCCCGGCCGATGCAGCACCAGCCGGGAACCACTGAGTATCCGTTCCATCACCATGAGCCAAAACATCAGTAACGATGGAGCGAATCGGGTAATCCCACCGTATCTCCTGATACGGCGGACCTGATCCTAACTATAGCCCCTGGAAGGGCCACTGTCAATAAATGGGGGTGTCCCTTAGGGGCAAAGGCTTAGTCAACCATCTCCTCTGCGGCTTGCTTGAAGTGCATACGGGCATAGAGGCCGTATTCCTGATCCGTTTTCGCAATATGAGTGAGGATCCATTCCCGCAAGTAGCGGACAAAGGTATTCGGCACAATAGCCTTACCACTCTCGAACTTTTTAACATCCTCAAGAACTTTCTTAACAAATTTCTCGTGCTCTTTCTTATGTTCCGGCAAGCCGGGAAACCCCATGCGTTCCATAAGCTTCTCTTCTGCGGAGAAATGAAAGGCCACATAATTTACCAAATCGTGTACGGCTTTTTTAAAATAGAACCTGCCACTCTCGGTCCCGGTGAGACAGGCGTCATAGAGCAGTCGCGTCAGGTTAATCAATTCTTTGTGCTGATCATCGATTTTCACTATTCCCACAGAATAGATATCTTTCCATGCAATAAACTCTTCAATCATACCATACTCCTGATGCTTTTCGTGCTATATACCGTCTAAGCCCCCATAGTATTCCCGGCGGTATGAACCCATAGGGTTATCCTTGTCATGGTATGGATTTTAGTCTACCATAAGAACGTTCTATTGTCTAGAAATACCGGAGAAAACATGAAAAAACGTATTCCCTCGGCGCGGCGGGTCCGCCAGGCTACCTTGGTGTTAGAAGACGGTTCCGAATATACAGGTTGGTCCTTCGGCGGCGCGCTATCCCAGGCCGGAGAAGTGGTCTTTACCACCGGTATGACCGGCTACCCCCAGGCATTAACCGACCCCAGCTTCCGGGGACAGATTCTCGTCTGTACCTATCCTTTAATAGGCAATTACGGCGTCCCGGCGCAGCCCAAAACCGGGGATCCCTATGTGGACGACCTGGGCATCCCAGTACACTTTGAATCCTCCCGGATTCAGGTCGCCGGCCTGGTAGTGGCCGAGGCCTGCCCGGAACCTAGCCACTTTGCATCGGGGATGACCCTTTCCGCCTGGCTCGAGCGTAGCCAGGTTCCGGGGATATATGGCATTGACACCCGCGCGCTCACCTGCCGTTTGCGGGAACAAGGGGTCATGCAAGGGAAGATTCTCCTTGAGGGGAGCCGGGAAGTAACCTTAGAGTCAGGGGTCTGCTCCCATCCAGTCTCGGATGTTTCCCCCAAAGAAGCCAAGACCTTAAGGCCCCGGGGCAGTGAAGGGATACCGCTCCCCCGGATCGCCCTCATCGACTGCGGGGCTAAAGCAAATATTCTGCGCTGCCTCCTTGCCCGGAAAGTGGAAGTGCAGCGTCTTCCCTGGGATCAGGACCTCCGGGACACAGAATACGACGGCCTCTTTCTTTCTAATGGACCGGGCGACCCCAAGGCCTGTGGCAAAACCATTGCGGCCATCCGCCACGCCTTTGACCGGGGCAAGCCCATTTTCGGCATTTGCCTGGGGAATCAGATCATGGCCTTGGCCGCCGGAGCGGACACCTATAAGCTCCCCTACGGCCATCGGGGCCAGAACCAACCCTGCATCGAAACTGGGACGCGGCGCTGCTACATCACCAGTCAGAACCACGGGTATGCGGTGCGCACGGATACCCTGCCCAAGACTTGGGAACCCTGGTTTGTCAACGGCAACGACGGTACCATTGAGGGTATCCGCTCTACCCAGGGGCCTTTTTCCGCAGTGCAGTTCCACCCAGAAGGCTGCCCCGGACCCCGGGACACGGAGTTTCTTATAGACCAATTCATTGAGGATGTAAGAAACACCGCTAACTACTAACTATAATAATGAGTATGTGGCTTCGAGAAAAAAGGAAAACATGATACACCATACGATACAGAAGGTCCTGGTCCTCGGTTCTGGAGGGCTTAAAATCGGACAGGCTGGGGAATTCGACTATTCCGGTTCCCAGGCCCTCAAGGCTCTACGGGAAGAGGGCGTCAAAACGGTCCTCATTAATCCCAACATAGCTACTATTCAAACCAGCGAAGGCATGGCGGATGCGACCTATTTCCTCCCCTTAAGCCCCGAATACGTGACCCAGGTCATCGAAAAGGAACAGGTAGACGGCCTACTTTTAGCCTTCGGCGGTCAAACTGCCCTGAATTGCGGAGTGGCTTTGGCTCGGGAAGGCATCCTTGAGCGTTACGCCGTCAAGGTGCTGGGTACTCCCGTCACCGCCATTGAAGATACCGAAGACCGGCAGCGCTTCGTGAATCGCTTGAACGAAATCTCCGTCAAAAGTCCCCGGAGCATGGCCGTTACCAACCTCCAAGAGGCCGCTGCCGCCGCCTGGGAAATCGGGTATCCCGTGATGGTTCGCTCGGCCTTTGCCCTGGGCGGGGCAGGGTCCGGGATATGCCGCACCGAGGCGGCCCTCCGGGAACGCTGCGAGCGGGCGTTCTCCCAGGCCCCCCAGCTCTTGGTGGAAGAATGGCTGGGTGGCTGGAAAGAGATCGAATACGAAGTGGTCCGGGACGCCTATGACAACTGTATTACCGTGTGTAATATGGAAAACTTTGATCCTTTGGGCATCCATACCGGAGAAAGTATCGTGGTGGCTCCCTCTCAAACCCTTACGGATGCGGAGTACCATAAGCTCAGGAGCATCGCCCTCAAGGTGATTCGCCACCTGGGGATTGTGGGGGAGTGCAATATCCAATACGCCCTGGACCCGGCCTCTGAAGATTACCGTATTATAGAAGTAAATGCCCGGCTTTCCCGCAGTTCCGCCCTGGCTTCCAAGGCCACGGGCTATCCCCTAGCCTTTGTGGCGGCTAAACTCGCCCTGGGCTTCTCCTTAGCGGAGATTGAAAACCGCATCACCCGGGTAACCAGCGCCTGTTTCGAGCCCGCCCTGGACTATTGCGTGGTGAAAGTCCCCCGCTGGGACCTCACCAAGTTTAAGCACGTGGAAACCCGTATCGGTTCAGAGATGAAATCCGTGGGGGAAGTCATGTCCATAGGCCGGACCTTTGAAGAAGCCCTGCAAAAGGCCCTACGGATGACCGGCATCGGCGCGCCGGGCTTGGCCGGCGAAGACAGCCTCTGTGGGATTAAGGCCGGGAAAATCCAAGAAGCCCTGACTAAACCCACGGACCGGCGGATTTTCGTCATCTACCGGGCCCTGGCTGAGGGCTGGTCCATCGACCGGATTCACCGGCTTACCAAGATAGACCCTTGGTTCCTGGCCAAAATCGCTCAGGTTCTGGAAACCGAACAGGCCTTGCGAGGCGTGTGGACCGAAACCTGCGCCCTACGCCCGGCGGTGCCCTTTGAGCTTTTGGCAAAGGCCAAGCGTATGGGTTTTTCCGACGACCGCATCGGGGCGCTGGTGGGCCGTTCTGGGGCGGAGATTCGGTTGCTGCGGGAAGATTACCGGCTGCGGCCCCAGATAAAGCAGATAGACACCCTGGCTGCGGAATATCCGGCCAAGACCAATTACCTCTATATGACTTATGGGGCCGCAGGCCGGGGAAGCGGTTCCCGGGACGATGTGGCTCCTTCCCTCCGTGGGGCGATGGTCCTCGGTTCCGGGGCCTACCGCATCGGGAGCAGCGTGGAATTCGACTGGTGCTGCGTCAACGCCGTGGAAACCGCCCGGAAGCTGGGCCGCTACACCATCATGGTGAACTGCAACCCGGAAACGGTCTCCACGGACTACGACGTATGCGACCGGCTCTATTTCGAGGAACTGACCCTGGAGCGGATTCTAGATATTTATGAACGGGAACGACCAGAAGGGGTTATCCTTTCTATGGGAGGCCAGATTCCCAATAACTTAGCTACCAAGCTCTACGACGCCGGTATCCTGATTTACGGGACCCGGCCCCAGTCCATTGATATGGCCGAGGATCGGCATAAATTTTCCGCACTCCTAGACGAGCTTGGCATTGAACAGCCGCCCTGGAAAGAGCTCACCGACTTGCCTGAAGCCAAGGCCTTTGCCCTAAGCGTAGGATATCCCGTGCTTATCCGTCCCAGTTACGTGCTTTCTGGGGCGGCCATGAACGTGGCCTGGGACGACGAGAGTCTTGAAACCTTTTTGAACCTGGCCACGGATGTTTCTGCGGAGCATCCGGTGGTGATCTCCAAGTTTGTGGATAATTCTAAGGAAATCGAAATTGACGCGGTGGCCAAGCGGGGGGAGATACTGTTCCACGCCATCACTGAACATATTGAAAATGCCGGGGTTCATTCCGGGGATGCAACGGTGGTGCTCCCGGCGCAGCGGCTCTATATCGAAACCATTCGGAAGATCCACAAGATCAGTTCCCACATTGCCAAAGCTCTGGACATAACCGGGCCCTTCAACATTCAGTTTTTGGCTTACCGGAACCGGGTTCAGGTGATCGAGTGCAACCTCCGGGCCAGCCGAAGTTTTCCCTTTTGTTCCAAAGTAAGCCGGGTAAACATGATCGAGATGGCCGTGAGGGCCATGCTGGACGAGAGTGTACAGAAGGCCCCGTCTTCGGCCCTGGACCTGGAATGGGTGGGGGTCAAGGCCGCGCAGTTCAGCTTTTCCCGGCTCCACGGGGTTGACCCGGTTTCCGGGGTGGAAATGGCCTCTACCGGAGAAGTGGGGTGTATCGGGACGGAGCTGCACGACGCCTTTCTCAAGGCCCTGCTTTCCGTGGGCTACCGGATACCCCAGAAGGGGATCCTCCTCTCCACCGGGCCTATTGGGGATAAAGCGGACTTTGTGGATTCCGCTCGGAAGCTGATTGCTATGGGGTATACCCTGTACGCCTCCCGGGGTACGGCGCAATTTTTAGGTTCTCATGGCATGGCGGTTACGCCCCTTTACTGGCCTCTAGAGTCCAAGAAGCCGAACATCACGGACTATATTAAGGACCGGGAAATCGACATGATCATCAATGTACCTAAAGACAACCGGGAGACGGAGCTTAAGAACAATTACCTCATCCGCCGGATGGCCGTGGACTTTGATATACCCCTCTTTACCAACATCAAGGTAGCCAAGGAGTTCATTGACGCCCTGGAGTACCGGCGGGAAAAAGGCCTGGAGATCCGTGCTTGGGAAGAGTACCACTAACCCCCAGGGGCCCTTAATGCCCGCAACTAACCGCAGGGGTAGGAGACCAGTGGCCCCTCGCTTCTTGTGCCTGCCGCTTTGGAATAAAGCCCTCAATACGCCCACCGCAGGTGCAGAATTGTTTTACTGCGCTCGGAATGACCTTATTTATGAAAATCTGCAATTGGACTTTTTTCTTCCCCTCTCACGTTACCTAAATAGGTCCGTCCCACAAAATGTAGGAACGAAGGGACCTGCGCCGTACGCTGCCCCCCAATACGCCTCCAGGGTAAATGGTGCAAATGGGGGTAAAGTTGTAGGCTGGAGTGCCGATATATAACTATCAGGATAGGGGAGATGATACCCCTAGATATAGAAAACGGTGCGCGTATCGACGTCCAGGCGCACTGTTTTTTTATTTTATCCCTACTCCTGCCGGTAGTGTTCCAAAAATACGCCGATTCGACCTATGGCTTCTTGCAGGGTTTCCTTATCCGGGAGAAAAACCACGCGGAAATGATCCGGCTCAGGCCAGTTAAACCCCGTTCCCTGAACCACCAGTAGTCGTTGTTTCTGCAACAAATCCATCACAAAACGCTCGTCATCAACAATGCCGAAACGGGCCGTATCCACCCGAGGGAAACAATAGAGGGCCCCTCGAGGCGCCACTACATGCATACCAGGGATAGCATTGAGCATCGTAACTGCGGTGTCCCGCTGTTCCTTGAGCCGGCCGCCGGGAAGTATCAGGTCGTTGATGCTCTGGTAGCCCCCTAGGGCGGTTTGGATGCCCAACTGGCCCGGCACATTGGCGCAGATCCGCATATTCGACAGTAGTTCCAGGCCACTGAGATAGTCAGCGGCGCTCTTTTTGTTCCCCGATAGTACCATCCAACCTGCCCGGAACCCCGCTGACCGGTAGGCCTTAGAGAGGCCGTTGAAGGTAACGGTCAGCACCTCGGGATCCACCGTGGAAAGGGGTATGGCCTTGACCCCATCGTACACGATACGGTCGTAGATTTCATCGGCATAGAGGATGAGGTCCTGTTCCCGGGCGATCCGGGCCAGGTCTTCCAGTACCTGCCGTTCATACACCGCCCCCGTAGGGTTATTGGGGTTTATCACCACTATGGCCTTGGTCCGGGCGCTGAGCTTGGCGCGGATGTCCTCGACGTCCGGCTGCCAGGCGGCCCCTTCGTCGCAGCGGTAATGCACCGCCGTACCCCCGGCCAGGGTAACCGCTGCGGTCCACAGGGGATAATCCGGCATGGGCAGCAGGACCTCATCCCCGGTATTGAGTAATCCCTGCATAGCCATCACAATCAGCTCGCTCACTCCGTTGCCAATAAAAATATCGTCGATCTTCACATCCATCACGCCCTTAAACTGGAAATCATGCATGATCGCTTTACGGGCAGCGAAGAGACCCTGGGAATCGCAGTACCCTTGGGCGGACTGGAGATTGATGATCATATCGTGGATGATTTCGTCTGGGGCGTTGAACCCAAAGGCCCCAGGATTACCGATGTTGAGCTTCAAGAGCCGGTAACCCAGGGCCTCAAGGCGTTTCGCCTCTTTAAGCACCGGCCCCCGAATATCATAACACACGTCGTCCAATTTGGACGATTTTTGAAAAACCCGCATAAATCCTCCTTCTTTATAAGGTACGGTTTGTATGCACCGAAAAAAGACGCTCTAGGTGTTCCGCAAGGCCCTAGAGCCTGTTCCTTGGGGCACATCCATCCAATAAAACGACAGCGCTTGTCGTCGCTATCTGCCTAAGCATAGTCCTTTCCTAACATGAAAACAACCACCTGCGGTGGACCATCTGCCATGGAGGCATACTGGGACCGGGAGCTTAGATATAAGAGCGTAGGTTTTTTGGTTCCTCTGTTTTGTGGAACCTGCTTATGTAACCTTGATGTCGCAATGACGGGCAGCCTCGCGGTCATGGAAAAACCGAATGCCACCACAGCGAATGGCGGCGGGTGGCCCTGGCGGGTTGCTTGACTAAAGGGGTGGTAATCAGTATAGTAGTTTTAAGAAGCAAGCATAGGGATACGGAATGCGGTGCAAATCCGCAGCGGTCCCGCCTCCGTAACCGGGGATGAAAAGGGCAATCCGCCATTGGTGAGTATATCGCTGAGAAGGCGCTCTGAGTAAAAGGATCCGGAAGCCGGAAGACGGTCTTTATGCAATTGCCCGCAGGAGTCTCGAGGAGGACCGTATGCACCGTATTTTTTCTCATCCCCCCAGGGAGCATCAGCGCTGTTTTTTGCTCAAGCCATCTCTCCTCTTCGTCATTAAACAACCCGTGCCGTAAGGCGGATTATGGGATTGAGGAGGATAGTATTTATGTCACCTTAACGCTTACCTTTTTCTTATGCTATTTTATTTTTTTATTTTTCTCTCATTCTATTTTGTAGGAGATACAAGATGCAAAAGAAATTATGTGCTATCGCTAGTATCATTATACTGATGCCTTTCGTCTTTGCCCTCACGGGATGTTCTGACGGAACAACAGAAAATGTTGATACCCCCCCCCCCCCCCCTAGAGTTTCAGGTCGATGAAAATAATGGACCGCTTTTTCTGTCCCTGAGTACCGGGGAATGGATTGATGCGTCCAAGGCGGCCACCACGGAGTGGGATCTGGCCTTCGAGCGTACGCGGAAAATCTACACCAATAGCGGCGCGTCGGCAAAACACTTCGGTGCTAAAGGGCAGGGCGGGGTTTGGTACACCGAAAAAACCGATTTTGATGCAGTTACCTCTAAAGATGACGCGGTAACGAAGCTGTCGGACCTACTGGCCCCCTATGTAACCGATCAAGACCGGTATACTGGGACTTCTAAAGGATACGCTAGTCGCATCAATCTCATGACCTACATGGGGTATGTTAACGAAAGTACTGCAAAGGGTACAACGGCGGACGATTTTTTAATCTATACTTCGGGAGAAGGGGCGAGCTATCTTCCCACAGCCTTTTACGACATCGATTGGAACGAGACCGGACAGGTCTATATTATTCGACACGCCGACGGGAAAACATATTCAAAATTCCAGGTTGCTGATTTTGAATTTATCAGCAAATCGAAAGCTCCATCAGGCTTATCCACGGATTCGTATAAAGTAGTACGCTATCAGGTGTTTAAATAAGTACGCCGGGACTTCTCTACCTACCGGATCGGTTTGGGGGGAGAAGTCCTTCAATACAAAGAGGAAAGATGATGCTTGCTTTTAAGACCTATGCGGTCCTTTGTGCGCTGGTTATTACGGTTTGTATCGGATGTGCTAATACTGCCGAAGAAGAGAGGCTTAAGGATACCCTGGATACCACCGAGTTTTCGTCCCTGGAGGACCTTAAAGACGCCCTGGATCATGCGGCGCAGAATACTGCGGAAAATCCTTACGCAATCACCCTCAAAGGCGTGGACCTAAGCGCCTTGGGCAGCGAAACCGACGGCTTAGGACGACTGTTCGCCGTCTTGCAGGGACGCTACATCTCCTTGAACCTGCGTGGATGCGCCGGTTCGGTTGGATCCGCTACTGAGGAAGGGATAAAAGCGCGGCCCGATACGGATAAACTGGTTTCCCTGACCCTCGATTCCGCTACCACGGCTATTGGCGCCTTGGCTTTTGCGGGGTGTACCAATCTGGTGTCCGTCACCCTGCCCACCGCTCTGAATACTATTGGAGACGGCGCTTTTTCAGGCTGTGCAGCCCTACGTTTCACCGTAGCAGAGGGCAACCACGTTTTTACTACCGGCCAAGAGGGACGGCTTCTCCTACGGGATGGGGGTACTACCCTAGTGGCCTTTCATGCCGCTCGCGATACAGTGCAACTGTCGCCATCCATTACCACCATCCGGGATTATGCCTTCGCGGGATCCGGACTTCGGGAATTGGTACTGAACCATGAAACGCCTCCTGCCTTGGGAGGAACGCGGGTGTTTGAATCGCTGTGGGATCTAAAAATCTGTGTTCAGCGAGAAAAAGTACCGGAGTATACCACAAAAGCGCCCTGGAACGCCTATGCCGCGTATATACGCTGTATTGCCGATTGGCATAAACCTCCCTTCACAGACTTTGCAAGCCTCGGCGCCTGGCTTGATACGACACAAGGGCAGAACAGCCGTGTCGCTCCTTATTATGCGGTACTCAAAGGCGTCGCCTTGAGCAATAAAGGTACGGGCGAACTCCTGGAAGACGGCTTACGAAAGCTCTATGAGGCCTTTCACGGAAAGTATATCGCCTTGGATTTAGACGGCTGTACCGGCGCGACCATTGGTTTTTCAGACTTGTACGATCAATCTTTCAGCGGAAGGCCAGACAAGGATAAGCTCGTATCGGTTATCCTGCCCGGGGCGTCTAAGGTCGTGGGGATTTATAACTTTTACGACTGCACCTCCCTTGAATCCGTAACCTTCCCGGAGGGCCTAAAACAGATTAACAAACACGCCTTCAATCACTGCACCTCCCTCACGGAACTTACGCTTCCCGCAAGCCTTAACCTCATCGGGGTCTCGGCATTTAAAGACTGCGAACGGCTTAAACGCCTTATGGTCCGTGCTGAAGTACCTCCCGCACTTCAGGGTGGTGCGTTTTCCGGCGTACATAAAGACTTCACGATTTATGTTCCTGCAAAAAGCATCGAAGCCTATCGGTCTATGAGCGGCTGGAAGACTTTTGCGCCAGTCATAAAGGCCTTGGAAGATGAGGAGTGATACCATGGGAATACGAGGGCGCGCAGGGATACTTTTTTTGTTCCTGTGCCTCTTTCCCTTTTCCGTAAGCGGTGGTGAAGACGCGGTGGAGGAAAGCGAAAGGGTATATCAACTTGAGGAGGTTACGGTAACCGGAACCCGGAGTGAGAAACGTTTGAAAGACAGCCCTGTAGTTACGGAGATTATTAGCGCAAAGGAAATAGAACAGTCTAACGCCGCTACGGTCATGGATATTCTCGATGACTACGGCTTGGTGTATACCGGCAACGGCATGGGGGATTATGTGCAGATGCAAGGGATGGGGAAGAGTCGCGTTCTCTACCTGATAAACGGCAGGAGAATCGTAGGAAGAATATCCCAGCGGCTCAAAGGAGAAACCCTGCCTTTGGGAAACATAGAACGCATAGAAATTGTGCGGGGTCCTCAGTCCGCGCTGTACGGATCCGACGGCATCGGTGGAGTTATCAACATCATCACCAAGAAGCCGGGAAAGGACGTTTCCCTCACTACGAGCATCACGAACCGCTTCCTCCTCTCCTATGATGATCCCGCAACGGCGGAAAAGCCCTCCCCCTTTGAGGACTTTAATCCGGTTCGGGAGCAGAACCTCAGCGCCGCATTGGGTTTTCCTCTGGGCATCACGGGCAATTCATTGGATATAGAAGCATCTCGAGGTGGTTTTTATTATAACGAACAGGAAAGCAGTTCTATCCTTCCTGAATATTACCGAGGAAGACTGGGGTTCGATACAGTTTTTTCCCCGGGAAGTATCCCAGAAGTCCGACTGGGGGGTTCCTTCATGCTCATGCGCCGGGACGACCAAACCACAAATCGCGGCAGTCTTACGCGCTTTGATTACCTGCGGACCGATGGGTACGCGGAAATGGATCTGCGTCCCTTTGAACGAGGCGGCCTTACGCTCAGATTCTACGACAACTTTTACCAGCGGGACAAGGACAATTACTCGGCCATCAACGACCGTTGGTCTAAGGGAAATAATTACGAGAATGAAAACACCGTGGCCGTCGAAGCGCTAACCTTTTATGATGGGTTTGATTCGTTCATTTTTACGGCGGGCTTAGAAGGGGCTTACAACAGTATGGAGAAATACAATCTCAGCAAGCCCTTTGTTTCGGTAGATAAGGAGGCCCTGTTCTTTCAAGCCGAATATTTTCAGGAAGATACTTACGCGATCCTCGCGGGGGTACGAGTTGAACGGAACGCCCAGTTTGGTTTCGCGGCGGCACCAAAACTGTCCGGAATGTATCAGTTCCCTGGAGGGTTCCGCCTGCTGGCCGGCGCGGGGATCGGCTACCGCGCGCCAGATTTTAGCGATCTCTATCTGGTTAAAGACGACAGTGAAACGATGTATATCCAGGGCAATGAGGACCTGCTACCCGAATACAGCCTAGGATGTAACGTGGGACTTGAATATGCGGCATCTGTCCTTTTTGTGCAGATTAATGGATACTACAACGAACTATTTGATGAAATGACCCGAGTATATATTGAAACCTTAGGGGATCGCATCATATACGCCACAAAAAATATCTCCCGATCCCTGCGGGCGGGTATTGATACGGAGGGTCGTCTTACCGTTTTACGCTACGGTTTTATTTCCGCCGGATACAGTTGGCTTTACGCCTATGACCGCACCCTGGGAGAAGCGCTACATCCCCAGCCGGATCATACGGTCAAGATGAAGGTCGGCGTGGACGAGCTTCCCGCAGGTCTCACAAGCTATTTGCAGGGCCGTTTTTTCTCGACTATGATCGATACGACTAAACCGGAGAACAAACCCCGGTTTATCCTGGATTTTTATATTTCCCTTGCTCTGGGAAAGCATATTAAAATACACGCGGCTATAGACAACCTAACCGGCGTCATAGACTACCTTGGCCCCTTAATGGGCCCGACTTTTTCCCTTGGGGTCAAATATTTTTTATAATTTTCTATATAAGGAGTTTGTATGAAACCAAATTTTAGGTCTTTTCTGCTTATCCTCGGATGCATAGCACTACTGTTTCTTTCCTGTCCTACCGAATCGGACAGTCATGATGAAAAGAGCAGCGGCGCTACCCTTACTATCACGGTATCTACCGGTAGTGGAGCGAAATACTTTTCTCTCATCACCGGGGAAGAGATACAGACCAATCAAATCAATACCCCTACGTGGGATATTGGTTTCCAACGTTCCCGTCTGATCTATACCAATAGCGGCGCTACCGCAACAAAACTTGAAAGCCATGGTCAAGGAGCGGTGTGGTATACGGAAAAGTTTGTATTTGACGAAGTAACAAGTCTATCCGATGCCGTAACCGACGACCCGACCCTGCTCAAGGGGTATAGCGCCGATGTGAAGCGGTGGATCCAATCTATGAGCCTTGATGAGGTGTGCGTTAATGTTATCGGTTATGTGGGCTATGAGAATGAAGACCTCCCTGGCGCGGGGGAGAGCCGGGAGAAACCTCTTAAAGGTTTTCAATATAACAAAAAACAGTTTTACCGATCAAAAAGCTATGATCCCAGTAACCGGGTCTATATTATCAAACACGGAGACGGTAAAGGCTACTCCAAAATCCAAATAACCGAGTATGAGAGCAACCCCTCGGAGAAGTCAGACACCTACGTGATTAGGTATG
>JAITJK010000143.1 GCA_031278935.1 Spirochaetaceae bacterium
AACAGGAGCGACAAAGACGGGGTATACCCGAAGAGATGCAAAGCCGAAGCGCTGTGGACTTGATACGCCCCTGTGGCCTGGGTATGATAGAGGTATGCTCTTTCCTCTTATTAAAGACCTGCTCCGACTATCGGGGGAATCCCAGAAATTGACCGTCCGCGGTTGGGTCAGGACGAAACGGGAACTGAAAAACCTTATCTTTGTGGAAGTAAGCGACGGGTCTTGCCCCGCAAGTCTCCAATGTATCTTTGACCGGGGAAGCGGCGGACCTGAGCGGCCTTCACCTGATCTAGAAAAGCGCCTTGAGCGTTTAGCCACAGGAAGTTCCGTGGCCATTCGGGGGCGCTTGGTGCCTTCTCCGGGGACTGGCCAAGCGGTGGAACTGGCAGCCTATGACCTGGAATGTATCGGCGACGCCCCGGCTGAGACCTATCCCCTGCAAAAAAAGCGGCATTCCCTGGAATTCCTGCGGGAAATCGCCCACCTGCGGCCTCGAACTGCTGTCTTTGGCGCGGTAGCCCGTTTGCGGAGTCGACTCTCTTATGGGGTGCATCAGTTTTTTCAAGAACAGGGCTTTCACTACATACATACGCCTATCATCACGGGAAACGATGCGGAAGGCGCCGGCGCCTTGTTTCAGGTTACTACCCTGGACCTCAGGGCCCTCGCCCGAACCGGTAAGGAACCGGACTACCAAGGGGATTTTTTCGGCAAACCCAGCTATCTCACCGTTTCGGGTCAGTTGGAAGCGGAAACTTACGCTACTGCCCTCTCCCGGGTCTACACCTTTGGGCCCACTTTCCGGGCGGAAAACTCCAACACCACCCGGCATTTGGCGGAATTCTGGATGGTTGAGCCGGAAATCGCCTTTGCGGATCTCCCGCTGACCATGGAAGTGGCCGAAGCCTTCCTGAAATTCCTTTTTACGGTGGTATTACGAGACTGTGCGGAAGACCTAGCGGGTATCGAGAAGGTTACCCGTAAGGAAGCGAGTATTGTCCCAAGTCTGCAAAAAATTCTGGATTCTCGATTCACCCATCTCAACTACACCGAGGCTATTAAGGCTTTAGAACAAGAGGCCGCCCGGTTTGCCTTTAGGCCCTTTTGGGGCTGCGATCTGCAAAGTGAACATGAAAAATTTCTCACCGAAAAAGTGGCAGACGGGCCAGTGATTATCACCGATTACCCTAAGGAGATAAAAGCCTTTTATATGAAAATGAACGATGATGAAAAAACTGTCCGGGCTATGGATGTCCTGGTCCCCCGCCTGGGGGAAATCATCGGTGGTTCTCAGCGGGAAGATCGGTACGCCCTGCTGGAAAGCCGGATGCGGGCGCTGGATATGCGATTGGAAGACTACCGGTGGTATTTGGACCTGCGCCGGTATGGTACGGTTCCCCATGCGGGATTCGGTATGGGCTTTGAGCGGCTTATCCAGTATATTACCGGCATGGTAAATATCCGGGATGTGATCCCCTATCCTCGGGCTGTGGGCCAGGCGGAATTCTGACGGTGCGCCGGCTCTTCTTTCGATCCTTGCGTATCTGGGTCCTTAGTTTCCTAGCCCTCTTTGCGGTGGACTTTCTTGCTGCCCAAGACCCGGTGGCGGGTATGCCGGAGATCCGTTCCCAGGCCGCAGTGCTGATGGATGCCACAACCGGGACTTTTCTCTATGTCAAGAATGGGGATGAGGAGATTCCCCCGGCGTCCTTGGCTAAATTGATGACCATCCATATCGCCTTAAACGAAGTGGCCCAGGGGCGCGCTGCTTTGGACGAAGTGGTAGACCTCCCCCGGGAAAGCTGGGCCGTCAATCAGCCTCCCCGCTCAAGCCTCATGGATCTCGCGCCGGGACAAATCGTAACCTTGCGGGACTTGCTCTTAGGACTGGCCATTTTTTCGGGTAATGACGCGGCTGTGGCGGTGGCCCTCCGGTTTGCCCCCAGCGTAGCAGCCTTTGCTGAACAGATGAATGCGGAAGCCCAGAGCATGGGGCTTTTAAAAACCCATTTTGTAGAACCTTCAGGGGTCTCGGAAGACAACCGTACTACGGCGGTGGAATTCGCCCTGTTTTGCAGGGAATATCTCACGCTGCACCCGGAAACCTTAGAGGACTATCATTCGGTGCGGGAATTCGCCTTTCCCCGGGCGGAAAACTTGCCGGAACGGTACCGGAGCGCCCCTCGGACCCGAGTGCAGTACAACCACAATACGTTTTTACGCGCCTTTCCGGGGACCGATGGCTTAAAAACCGGATATATCGACGAGTCCGGCCACAATATCGCTATCACCACGGAACGGGAGGGAACCCGGTTTATCGCGGTCATTCTGGGGGCTCCGGCGATTTACCGAGGAGATCGGATTCGGGACGAAGACGGGATGAAATTGCTCACCTGGGGATTTGAACAATACCATACGCTACGGCCCACTTTGGATACCCTTGCGCCGGTGCGGGTATGGAAAGGAAAAGAAAACCTCGTGGAAATCATCCCCGCAGAAGCCTTGCCTTTTACCGCCCTGCGCGACCGGGGAGCAAATATGCGCTGGGAAATGGAGCTCCCCGAGCCGCTCCTCGCGCCCTTAAGCGAGGGACTTTTTGTGGGCACCCTGGTCCTCTATGACGAACTGGGGGAACTGAGGCGGATTCCCCTAATTACCACCCAGGACATAGAAAAGGGCGGCTTTTTTAAACGCCTCTGGGATACCCTGGTCTTGTTTTTTCAGTCCCTAGAGAAGAAGAGTCCCGGGTCTAGCCCTTAGGACGCGGGACGCAAGGGATATCCGCCACCGGAGCCGCAGGACGGTGGCATAAAAAGGCGTCTAATTCTTCTTCCAGCCTCCGCAGATGCTCCTCCAATTCCTGAATGCGTCGCATAGCATATTGCACCTTCTTGTTCCATAACCGTTCACAGGTCTGATCCAAAAGAGCATCAAAAGATACATTATCCGCATATATCGCGGATCGGGTATTAAAAATCATAACTTCTAGTATACCACCGCTCAAGAAATCCGCAAGATACCCCCAGGACAACGGCAGTTACTTTTTCTGACCGGGAAATATGCAACAGAATGAAAGAGACCTCAAAGGGGAACCATGAAAATCACGGCGCAAGCGATTAGAAAGCCTCAGCAGCATACAGTCGCGGAATTTAACCCCCGGGCGAGCAAGGCGCACCCCCCTCTCCTAACCACGCGGGCCATCAGGACTTGTGCCTCCACGGTAAGTGGAGTAGAATACGCTCTATGAAACGCAAGCCTTCTTTCGCCGTTCTGTTTACCGCTGTGTGTGTCAGCGCGTTGGTCGTGGGCAGCTTGGTTGTCTCTGTCGTTTCTTTGATACATCTACGCCGAGTTTCTTACGCCCAAGTTGAAGGGACAACTAAAGAAAACATCGCCAATATGAGCAACCAAGTAAGCGCGGTGCTTGCCGCTCACGCCGCCTTTTTGGAGCATACCATCGTCAGCGTTATCCCGTTTATGCGGGAAACCCCGGTTGATAGGGATGCCCTAAGCCTCTTCTTGGACGATATGCAGGCCACCTCGGCGGCTATTATGATGATATACTGCACCAATGACCGGCCCTGGGATAGTCCGGGGGGGTATTTCGCCGCCAGCACCGGCTGGATTCCTCCCGACGCATGGAATCAACTGGAACGCCCCTGGTATCTGGACGCGAAAAAGGCCCCAGGAAAGATTGCCTTTACCCTTCCCTATGTGGATGCCGCAAGCGGTGGACTAGTTATTACCCTGACTCGCAGCGTTTTTGATAAAGACGGCCGGGACTTGGGCGTAATTGGCGCGGATGTCTCCATAGACTCCCTGCGAACCATCCTCAAGGAACACAGCGCCCTGCCCCAACAGCAGAGCTTTCTCCTTACCCCGGAGGGTCTTTTCATTACCAACCCCGACGAAAGCGCGGTGATGCAAAAAGACTTTTTTAGTGAACTAGCGCTGGAACGCTACCGCGCCGCGATTCTCAAGGCCCCTTCTTTCTCCACCATGGATGATGAGGTGTTCATCGCGTCCTCTCTCATACCCCAGGCTGCGTGGCGACTCGTTTCGGTTATCCCCACCAAGAGCATCGTGGTGGACGCCAATAAAGCCCTGGGCCAAATCATCATGATTGATATGGTTCTCTTGGTTTTGGCCGCGCTGTTCTCCCTGGTATGTACCCGGCTCATGGTCCGGCCCTTACGCAGCCTCACTGCGTACTCTGCGGTCCTGGCCGGCGGGGACTTTTCCGGTACGGTCCCTGAGTATGGAACGGCGGAATCATCCGGTCTTTCAAAAGGCTTTAACGCCATTAACGAGCATATCTCCGAGCTTATCCATAATATCGCCGCTTCTTTTGAGCGGATGCGGATCCACGACGCGGAACTGAAACAGGTGATCGCCCAGTCCTCCCAGGCGGCGGGGGTAATCGTTGAGGCCATCCAGGACGTGGAGCAGCGTATCAAAGACGAGGTTGGCCTGGTGGGTAAAACCGTAACCCAGTCGGTTGCCCACATCGACGGCAAGACACAGGCCCTTAACGACCTCATTCAACGGCAGGCGGCCCAGATAAACGCCTCCTCCTCGGCTATAGAAACCATGATAGGCCATAATCGGGATATGCAGGAGCAGATTGGCGCGTTAATCCGGACGATTGAACAACTTATTGAAAGTTCCAAGGCCGAACATGAACATATTGAGCGGTCCACCAAAACGGTAGAGCAGATTGGGGCCGATTCGGCAAATCTCGCGCTGATGAACAAGACCATCGGCACAGTGGCTAACGAGACCAATCTCCTGGCCATGAACGCGGCTATTGAAGCAGCCCATGCTGGGTCGGCGGGCCAGGGCTTTGCCGTAGTGGCCCAGGAGATTCGTAAGCTCGCGGAGACCACCGCCGCCCAAGCCAAGGGTTCCCGGGGTACCCTGACGGAGATTCAGCAACGTATCCTGGAAATCGGCTCCTTGTCGAGCCGTATAGAAGGGGCCTACAGCCAAACGAACCGTTTGATTCTGGAGAGCAACGCGGTAGTTGAGCAGGTGCGGTGCACGGTAGAGGAACAAATGGGGCGTTCCGAGCAGGTTTTGGAACTGCTTACAGAGATACGGGGTATAACCGGACAAGTGCAGAGCGAAGCGGAGCATATCAAAGAGGAGACGGATGTTTCCCGGCAGATGTCGGGGAAGCTTTCGGTGATGAGTGAAGCGATTCATGGTCGGGTGAGCGAGGTGGTGAAGAGTACGGAGCGGGTGTTTGCGGCGTCTCAAAAGGCCCATAGTTCGGTGGAAGAGAACAGTCAGGGCCTGGACGCCCTGGATGAAGCGATCCATCGCTTCATCGTCCGTCCTCCAGAGCCAAATAAAGAGGGCTAAATGCTGTTGCGGTCTCAAAAACACGGTATAAAGCCTTTTTCCAAGGATACCCAGAATTATCACCCAATCCGTTAAGGCTCACCCTAAGTGTCGCGCCGACCTTGGCTTCCCTACTGATGCTAACGGACGGGTCGCCGTTGTCGCAGCCTGCATAGAACCGTGTCTTTCACGGCGGTTCCCCTAAGCAACGCTCATGTCGATGGAACACCTTCAGCGTGTTGTTGGCTATAACGAAATGAAAGAGAAAAAAGCGAGGTCCACTCCCACTGCCAGAAAGCCGTACCAGCGGTAGGGTCTGAGCCCAGCTCGTGACTGGGTACACAAGCTTTTACCCCTGGTAAGTAGTACGCCTCGCTAGGAACGAAGGGAGGTGTGCCCCGCTCTCTAACCCCGCAGCCACCCAATAGGCCTCCACAGCGGGTGGCATGGCAAATAGCGCGGCGGGTGGGGTATACTACTTGTATAGAGCGCCGGTCGTGGGGGCCTCCCAGGACCGCATGAGCCGGGGCAGTGAAAAGCATAGTCGTGAGGGGCTATGCAAAGGAGTATTCAGGTGGAACGTCTCAAAAAAAATCCCGCGTGGAAAGGCCGCCGGGGACCGGTGGTATTGGTCATCATGGATGGAGTCGGCTACGGCAAGTATAAGGAGGGGGACGCCGTGGTCGCGGCGCAGATGCAGTACCTCCCAGCCCTGCACGCCCAGCATCCCCATACCCGCTTGAAAGCCCACGGAAAAGCCGTGGGCCTGCCCTCGGATGACGATATGGGTAACAGCGAAGTGGGGCATAATGCCATGGGCTGTGGACGGGTCTTTAACCAAGGCGCCGCCTTGGTCTCTCAGTCCATCGAAAGCGGGGCCATGTTTGAAGGAGATGCCTGGAAAGATGTATGCGCAGCGGGAAAGAACGGCGGTACGCTGCATTTCATCGGCCTCTTTTCAGACGGCAACGTGCATAGCCATTGGGATCACCTCAAGGCCATGATACAGCGGGCCAAACAGGAGGGGATCAAAAAAGTGCGGATCCACGTGCTCTTTGACGGACGGGATGTGGGGGAAACCAGCGCTTTGGAATACCTAGATCCCTTTGAGGCCTTTTTACAGGCCCAAAACACCCCGGATTTCGACGCCCGCATCGCCTCAGGAGGGGGGCGGATGTGGATCACCATGGACCGCTATGGCGCGGACTGGGCCATGGTGGAACGAGGCTGGAAAACCCACGTCCACGCCGAGGCCCGGCAGTTTGCCTCAGCCCGGGAAGCGGTAGAAACCTACCGCCGGGAAATCCCCGGTATC
>JAITJK010000151.1 GCA_031278935.1 Spirochaetaceae bacterium
AAATATCCTGGACCTGGCCTTTGCCTATCCTGATTCCAAGGTACACATGGAATCCGCAGAAATCCTGATCTTGGCCGGAGCGGTTTCCACGAGCCCCATATTCTCCTATTTTGCCCCGGCTGCCCGGACCTCCAATTACAACCGCCGGACCGCAGACGGGGTTGCACCCTTGCACTTTGCCGCCAGCAATGGATACACCGGACTCATTGCCTTTTTAATCGAACGCAAGGCGGATGTGAATACGAAAAATGCCTCAGGAACCACGCCCCTACATGAAGCGGCCCGGTCCGGGAGTATCGCCGCCATGGAACTGCTTATCAACGGTGGGGCGGAGCTTAACGCTCAAGACGCCAAAGGGAATTCGGTGCTCCATATTGCTGTGCCCATGAACACCCACCAAAAAGCCCTGACCTTGTTCCTCTCCAAAGGGGCGAATCCGAATCTCCGGGACGAACATGGGGATTCACCCTTGCATATTGCCATTCGCTTGAACCGGAACCCCGATATTATCCGCACGCTCCTGGAAGGAGGACCTCAGGGCAAGGCGGACGTCTCGATCCGCAATACCCAGGGTAAAACGCCCTTGCATCTCGCGGTAGAAGAAGACCGCATCACCTATATCCCCCTGCTTCTAGACTATAAATCAGATGTTTTTTCGGTAGATAACGACCGGACAACCCCTTTCGAAAAAGCCCTACAGGAACACCATACCCTGTTGCCCGCCTTGATTACCCCGGAGACGGTGGTGCAAAACGACAGTAGCGGCAATACCTTGCTCCACATTACCATCCAGAAACGAGGGGATATTAAGTTCATTGAACTCATCCTGGACAAAAAAGCCCTGGTCAACGCCCGGAATAAAGAAGGGGACACCAGCCTGCATCTGGCAGTCCGGCAAAACGACCAAGCTGCGGGAGAGATCCTGCTTTCCCGGGGCGCGGATATTTTCGCCCCCAACTCCAAGGGGGAAAGCCCGCTGTATCAGGCCTTCTATAGCGCCGGAGGCTTACGGGCCTGGATTCTCACGCCAGACACCCTCAAGGCTAAAGATGGCTTGGGGAATACCATCCTCCACTATGCAGCACAATGGAAGCTGGATCAGCAGATTCCTCTCATCGTGGATCGGGGGGCCAATCCTGAAGCGGCCAATGCCACGGGAGAAACTCCCCTTTTTGCGGCGGTGAAGATCGATTCTCCCTCCACCATCAGGGTCTTACGATCCAAAGGGGCCCTTATCACTACTCGGGACATTCTGGGAAATTCCGCCCTCCATGCGGCGGTGCGCTGGAATGCACCAAAAGCCGCAGAAGAGCTTATTGCTTCGGGGATCAACATCAATGGTCATGCCTTAAACGGAAAAACCCCTTTACATGACGCGGTACGCTTGGGGATCATTCCCCTGGAAACCATCCTCCTCAACAGCAAAGCAGACCTGGAAGTCCGGGATGCCGAGGGCAATACCCCCCTGATGGAAGCGGCCCTGGCCGGCGGGCCCAGCGCCACGGTGGAACGCCTGGTGAACAAGGGAGCGGACCCCTTCACCCGCAATGACCGAGGGGACACGCCTTGCCATATCGCGGTGATTACTGAGCAAGAAGATTTGGTGAAACTCCTCTTGCGCTTAGGCGCCTCGATCCACGCCAAAAATTCCGGCGGCATGACCCCCTTTAGAAACGCCTTGATAGGTTCTCCTAAGATGGTTTCCCTGCTCCTCACCAAAGACCGCATCGCGGTTCCGGATGACGACGGCTTTTCTCCCCTGCATATCGCCATTCAAGATAGGGCGCCCAAAAGCATCATGCAACTCATCATTGACCAGGGAGGCCGGGTGTCCGCAGTGGATGCCGAAGGCCGTACGCCCTTGCGTCTGGCGGTGGATCAAAACGCCTGGGAAGTGGCCCAACTGCTCATTGAGAAGGGCTCTAACATCTTCTCCACCGCCGCAGACGGAAAAACTCCCGCCCAGATCGTACTGTCTAAAGGGAACGGGGCCATTAAAACCTTCTTTAACAGCAACAAAGCCATTAACGCCCAAGACCCGTCGGGGAATACCATCCTGCACTTAGCCGCCCAAATGGGAAAACCCGACATTGTTTCCCTGCTTATTGAGTTAGGGGCTAATAAGAGCATTAAAAACATTGCCGCCGAAAGTCCGGTGGATATAGCCCAGCGGTGGAAACGGGATACGGTGGTAGTCCTCTTGCAATAGTGGGCATACCCCCGTGGTAGATCCCCTGCGACGCCTCTTCCTGAGGTGCTGCCTTATGGTAGTGCTTTCCCCGGGATTCCTTCTTTCCGCAGGAGAGGCTCTGGAGGAGGGGTCTGACCCCACTATAAGTATAGCCGAGTATATCCAAAGTGGCGGCTATGCGTATCCCCCCCAGGAAGAACGGCCCGTCCAGGTCTTTCCCGCAGCGGATCTTCGAGACGCTACGGCATACCTTCACTTAGGAGTCCAGGTCCAGTACGAGTTGCCCCCTTGGAATATCGCCTTTGTAATTGATAAAAGCAATTCTATGGAAGAACGGGGAAAAATCCGCTGGGTTACCAAGGCTTTCGCAGGCTTGATGGAGCAGGTGCGGCCTGGCGACCTGGTTTCCCTGGTGGTTTTTGACGTGTCCGCCCGGATCCTCGTCCCGCCGATGCAGGTGGAAACAGCGGAAGACAAGGAGCAGTTCATGGATCGGCTTGCATCCCTGCGGATCGGCGGGAAGAGCAATATTTACCGGGGTATGGCCCTGGGGTATGCCCAGGTGGCGGCGAACTACCGTGAGGGCGCGGTCAACCGGGTTATCTGTTTGAGCGACGGGGATCATAACGCGGGGGATGAAGACGAAAACGACATCCTCGCCCTAGTGGAAACCTACCGAAGGAAGGATATTACCCTCTCCACCATTGCGCTAGGGGAGGAGGCGGACCGTAGGCTTATGGAAGCGGTGGCCCTGCGCGGGGGCGGCATAGCCCGGTTCATTACGGAACCGGATGCTATGGCCGAGGCTTTTGGCCGCCGCTTGGATCGCCTGGTCCTGCCCGGGACGGTACGGCTCACGGTGGAGCTTCGCCTTGCTCAAGGGGTGGAGTTAGCGGAAACCTGGGGCTATGAACACCAGATTTTGGGGAACCGGGTGCGCTATACCCTGGGGCCGCTCTACACGGGAGAACGCAAAACCCTGGCGGCGGAAGTGTACATCGCCTCCGGGCTATTGCAGAAGCCTTTCGCTCTGGGAAGCTGGTATGTGGAATACCGGGATCCAGCGGAAGAATTGCACCGGCAAGGTCCCTACCCCATCATGCTTACCCCGCAGGCTTCTCCAGGAAAGGAACTCACCCATCCCTGGATCCGGGAATCCGAGGGCTTCATCCGATCGGGCCGGACCCTGATGAACCTCCGCAAGGAGGCGCTGGAAATCCGTAAACACTTGAGGGCCTATGAGCGCCTTACCCGGTACGGGCCTCCGAAGCGGACCTTTAGGACGAATAACAACGGCCTTATTCCGGTTACCGACGAGTCCCCCTGGTCCCAGGCCCAGGTGAAGGGGCAACTCCTTGAATCCCTGCGCCGGGCCTTACAAGAAGTTGAGGAGATCGCCGCCTATCTTGAGCGTATTGAAGAAAGCCTGGGGCGAAAAAGCTATACAGACCCCCGACGACTGCTCACCCGGTACCGGGAGACCTTTCAGGCCCTCTATGCCCGGTATGCCGCAGAAGACTAAAGGTCGCTCTCCCCGGACATAGAGCGGCCAAGGCCGGATAACCTTGGCAGGTCCGGCGTGGGATCTCCCCCTTGACTCCGGTATTTCCCTGGGCTTACGCCGATAAAGGTTTTGAAAATCTTGGAAAACCAGCTTTGATCCTCGAAGCCACAGGCCCCGGCGATTTCACTTAACGAAATATCCGTCTCCACTAGCATATGGCAGGCCCTTTCCACCCGCAGACGGTTGATATAGCTCGAAAGGTTTTCCCCCATTTCTACTTTGAAAATCGTGCTGAAATAGGGCGCCGAGAGCCCGGAAACCCGGGCGATCTCCTGTAGACTGATTTTGCGGGTATAGTGCTCCCCAATATACCGTTCCGCCTTGCGAAGGGCTGAAGCGTGCCGTAGTCCCTGGAAAGAAAAAATCTGTCCCCCCAGGTGTTCCACCACCGCATGGAGAATGTCCGTAAGTTCTTCAATGCTTTGGGCGTTCTGGATGCGCTTCAGATACTGGTTATTGGTCTCCAGCAGCACCTTCTCGGTAGTGCCCGGGACCATATTGGTACGGGAAAGGAGGACCACCAGCTCAATGGCCCGGAACTGAAGGTATTTGAACTGATCCAGATTGGCGAAAAGCAGTATGGCCAGTAGTTCGTTCAGGATCTTCCGGCCCGTTTCATGATCCCCTCGGCGCAGCGCGGCCAGGAGCATCCGTTCTTTGTCCAAGGGATATCCCGGGGCCGGCGTACCTGGGGGGTACTGGACCCTGAGCTCCTTGATCTTGGCAGAAAGGATACTCTGCTGTTTCGAGCGCCGCTTCAGGGTTTCATAGTAATGTTCACTTCCCTCGGATAGGGACTTGGCAAAGAGCAACATCAGCTCGGAAAGGGCCTTGATCTGCTCCGCTTCTCCCTGGGGAAAAACCGCAAGTTTTTCCTTAATCGCCGGAAGGGGCACTTCGCCATTGCCCATAAGATACAGTTGGGCGCTTGCTTCCTGGGGGTCAAGGCCCAATAAGCCGCCCCCCAAAAGGGCCCCGACAAAGCGATCTTCTCCGTAGAGCGGGCTGGTCCAAAACATGAAGCCCACTTCACACATATAAATATAGGAACCGCCAAAACGCTTGGCTTCCTTGATGGCATGGATATGCATATCGGTGCAGGGGCTCGGGGTATAGTCCTGGACATCCTGACACCTCCTATAAGCGGGACAGGGCAAACAGATAATTTTGTCACTGATTGCATCAAATACTTCAGGAATAGGCAGATAATGGCGATCATATACGCTGATCATAGTGCCCGTGGCTTGGGCATACACCTTGAGCATGGCATAGGCCTTGATCAACAGCGGATCGGTCTTGGAGGGTACGATAGGGGGGGTAGCGGTCTTTGTGTTCTCTTGCATCGTTCTGTACGTAGCCGCCGGGAGGGGTCGATGGCGACACATCCCTGGGCATACTGAAATATCTCCTTGTTTTATACTGAATGGGTGTGGTTCAACCAGATAGGGCACAGTACAGCCCTAAGGGAGCCGCGCCCCCTTGTTCCCGGTAGGTGCGCGGACTTAGGCCGGTATAGCTTTTGAATATTTTTGAAAACCAGCTTTGGTCTTCAAAACCGCACCTTCCGGCGACTTCGGAAAGGGATGCCTCGGTTTCCGTGAGCAAGGTTGCGGCCTTTTCTACTCGCAGACGATTCACATAACTTGAAAGGGTTTCACCCGTTTCTTCCTTAAAAATCGTGCTGAAATAGGAGGATGAAAGGCCCGCAACCTCCGCCACTTCCCGCAAGCTCAGTTTGCGGGTGTAGTTTTCCCAGATAAACTGTTGGGCTTTACGGAGGACCGCCCCATGGCGGACACCGGCGGCCGCGCGGATCTGTCCACTTATGCGGTCGAAAATGGCGCCCATAGTTTCGGTTAAGACCGCAACGGTCTGAGATTCCTGTATCTCCTTGAGGTACCGGTTATTGGTTTCCAGGGCATTGCCGTCTTCCGAGCGGTCTACCGTAAGGGCCTCCCGGGAAAGGAGGACCACCAATTCCATGGCCCGCAGCTGGATAAATTCAAACTGCTCCGGTTCGGTATGGGCAATGAGATCCAATAACTCGGCCAGGAGTCCCTGGGCGCTGGCGTTGTCCCCCCGGTGTAGGGCCATAAGGAGCGAGCGCTCCTTGTCCAGAGGATACCGGCTCTGGGCCGGCTGTGGCGTGTGAATGGCGGAAAGGCGCCGGGACAAGGTAGTCTTGTGGGCAAAAAGGTAGTGGAAGGCCCGATCCGTAGCTCCTGCGCGGGTTACCAGATAGTCCGTACAAAACTGGAGCATCTGGGCCATAGCTTGGATCTCCCCCAGAGTCCTTGAAGGAATGTCCACCAGATACGAGCGGGCTTCCACTTCGGTGACCGCCCCGCAGCTGAGGGTCTGAATCCTTGCGGCGGCCTCACCAGGATCCACCGCAAGAAGTCGCCCGGCTATAAGTGCGCCGATCTGCCGGCCTCCTGCGCAAATGGCGCTGGTGCAATACATGAATCCCAGATCGCAGGAGTACATATAGGGGCCTCTTCGGCGCAGAGCATGGATAACGCTGTCCTGATGCATCCCGGTACAGGGGTATTCATCGGTCCCCCACACTCGGTTGGGGCCAGCGTATTTCCGGCACAGGGCGCAAAAGAACAGGCTATCCTGATTATGCGACAGGTCTATGCTGTTTCCGGTTCTATCTAAGACCAAAACCACCGATCCCACGGCCCGGGCATAAGATGTAAGGATTTCATAGGCTTTACATAACAAGGGTTCTATCTCTCTGCGGTTTATACGATTGGACTGAGCACATTTTTCCTGCGTCGGGGTCCGGCTATCCTGGTCCATAACAACCTCCTGATAGTACCAGCTTACCCAGTAGCGCTGGTTCTTGATAGTACCAGCGCGGTGAACCATGCGCTTATGCCGACGCGCTTAATTCCCCATACACCCGGCCAAGGAGGTCCGCTTCGGCCTGAGATACTGCCACCAAGCGCGCTTCCTTTTCATCCCGGCGTTTCACTTCCACAGACGGCATATCTCGCTCTAGGTTCTTCTCCCCCACCACCACTCGGTAGGGAATCCCCAGAAGATCCGCGTCTTTGAACTTCACCCCAGGCCGTTCATTCCGGTCGTCTAAGAGGACTTCTATGCCCTTGCCCTCCAAATCTGCGGCCAAGGTGTCCGCCACGGCCTTTGCTGGACCAGAATAGCTAATAGGGATGATGATCACCTGGTAGGGGGCCACGGCCATGGGCCAGATGATACCCGCTTCATCGTGGTGTTCCTCGATTATGGAGGCCAAGGTCCGGTCAATGCCGATGCCATAGCTGCCCATGATCGGGGTCTGAGCCGCACCATTTTCATCCAGATAGCTTACCCCCATGGACCGGGTATATTTATAGCCTAGTTTAAAGATATGCCCCAACTCATTCCCCTTCTTTTCGTAGAGCGCTCCTCCGCACACTCCGCAGCGGTCTCCGGAAACGACGGTTCGTAGATCCGCCGTGAGCCAGGGAATGAAGTCCCGGCCATAAACCACGTGTTGATAGTGGGTATCCGCAGCCAAAGCCCCGGTGATCCCCTCCGGTATAGCCATAACCGTGAGATCCGCCACCAGGGGAAGCCCCCTAAGCCCCACGGGGCCGGCAAAGCCTACTGGCGCGGCGGTAAGGCGTTCCACATCGGCATCTGCCGCCAGGGCTACTTCCGAAGCCTTGAGGACTGCGGCGAGTTTCACCTCGTTCACCTCCAGATCTCCCCGGATAGCCACGGCAAAAAAGGCTTCGGGATAGACCGCCTGCGCGTCCCCCGGGGATTGCCGGGGACTTAGGGCCTGGGTTCCCGGCGCAGTGGAGAGGTCCAAGGCCACGTTCCGGGCCCGGTAGATTAACGTCTTGATGAAGTGGTCCGCTCCGGTGTTCAGGAAGGCGCATAGTTGTTCGATGGTCTTCACCGAAGGAGTATGGATAGACTCCAGGGCAGGGGTATCCGCACCTTGCACCGCCGCTTCTTCCCGGCAGGCGGCTTTTTCCACGTTGGCCGCGTAGCCACATTCCCGGCAAAGGATGAGGGTATTATCCCCGATGGCGCTTTCCACCATAAATTCTTCCGAGTCGCTGCCTCCCATGGCCCCAGAATCGGCCCGCACGGGGATGACCGAGAGGCCGCAACGCGTAAAAATCCGGCGGTATGCGGCGCCCATAGCCTCGTAAGTGGCATCCAGGCTTTTCGC
Organism: Spirochaetaceae bacterium; assembly: GCA_031278935.1. Classification (GTDB taxonomy): domain Bacteria; phylum Spirochaetota; class Spirochaetia; order Treponematales; family Breznakiellaceae; genus JAIRLU01. The sequence goes on from JAITJK010000151.1 coordinate 7,948, forward strand.
GCCGGCATGGTAGGAATAGGCGTCTTTCATGGTGAACTCCCGGCCCCGCATAACCCCGTAACGGGGGCGGATCTCGTCCCGGTATTTGGTATTGATCTGATAAACCGTGAGCGGAAGCTGCCGATAACTGGCCAGGGTATCCCGGACGAGGCTGGTAACCGCCTCTTCCGCAGTGGGGGAAACCACAAAATCCCCGCCCAGCCGGTTTCGCGCCCGGAGCATAGCCTCGCCCATAGTTTCCCAACGCCCTGATTCTTTCCACAGTTCCCCGGGAACCACCACGGGGGGCTTTATCTCCAAGGCTCCAATGGCGTCCATTTCTTCCCGGACAATGGCTTCTACTTTACGAAAAGACCGCAGCCCCAGGGGCAGGTAGGTGAAAAGCCCGTTGGCGAGTTTGCGGAGCATCCCGGAACGGAACATGAGGCGATGGCTGACAATAAGCGCATCCGCGGGCACTTCCCGCAAGGTGGGAATAAGGGTTTGGGTAAACAACATAACGGAAAATCCTCAGCAAAAAATACAGATTATAGGCTTCAATATACTCACGGCGCCCTTCTTTAATCAAGCCCGCCTGGGTCTTTTAAGGAACTAGTCTGCCAGGGGGATGGTAATGGTGAAACAGGTTTCGCAGGCGGTATGTCCGGGGTTTTGTTCTGAGGTAA
>JAITJK010000185.1 GCA_031278935.1 Spirochaetaceae bacterium
CAGGTAATCAGTGAGTGGAACCGTCTTAAAATCCTTGAGGTAAAGGAGGCCAAAGGCCGTGAACATGATTTCAAGATATATAAAGAAACCATAGGGAAAGGCATCAGCAGTTCGATACCCCTTGACGCTGACCTGGGATACCTTGGGATAGAACGATGCCATGCAAACAGTTTCATTCCGATAAAATCAAGTAAAACCCATCAACTGACTAAGGAGGAAAAAGCCTATAATAAAGAGCTTGCGGGGAGGCGTGTGGTGATTGAACATATAAACGCCAAAATAAAAACATTCAAGAGCATGGCGTATCCTTATCGGGGCCATTACGGTAACCGGCATTCACTAAGAATGACTTTGATTTGCGGCCTCATAAACTATGACAGGCGAGTTTAGACGGTTATTAAACAAATCTATTGTTGAAACGCTCACCAACAAACTGGAACTTGCCCAAGAACAACGCATTGCCCAAACGATATTTGGGTTGTCTGGGCGCTCTACCACCCTCAGCGGTACAGGGTCAGCCAAAGTAAACAAGTGGGGCAACGGCGGCGGCGACCCGGGCAAGCGTTTGCAGAGCCGAAAAACTGTGCCGGAGCAATACCTTTGATAATTTTCCCAAGCCACCTGCGGTGAAGGCGTGTAGCCCCTTGGCTGGCCGTGGTGGTTAGGGGGCGGGTCGTACCCCGCTTTTAGCGCTGGGGCTGCCGTCTGTGGAGGCGTCGTATTGGGGCTACCGCAGAGCAAAGCAACCCAACGAAGTGGCTACTCGGCTGGATTGCTTCGTCCCTTCGCTCTTCGCAATAACGCAGGTCGCGTCAAGGCGTGACGAAGAAAAAAGTCTGCGAATACGGTCTTCTGCATCGAACCAGGTGCTAGATCACGGTCTTTGTCTGCCAACGCCCGTGGATCCAGCGCCAGGTATAGGCGGTTCCCCGGACCAGGAAGTCCCCGGCCATGCCTAGCCATACACTCATCGCGCCCAAACCCAACCCAAAGGCCAACAGATAGGACAGGCTTAAACGGACCGTGAACATGGATATACTGGCCAGGAGCATACAGTACCGGGCATCCCCGGCGGCACGTAAGGCATTGGGCAAAGCAAAACTCAAAGGCCAAGCTAGGGACGAGGACACGCAATGCACCAATAAAAACCCCTTGGCCAGTTCCTTGGCTTCAGGGCTGAGGTTGAAACAGCGAACCAAGGGCTCCATACAAACCACAATCAAGGCATTCATTAAAAGCAGCGTTCCGTAGGTTACATACAAGAGCTTTTTCGTGTATCTCTTGGCTCCCATATAGTCCCGGGCGCCGACGCATTGACCTACGATGATGAGAATGGCCATACCGAACCCTTGGCCGGGCATATAAATGCAAGAGCCGATGGTACTGGTAATGGCATTGGCCGCAATGGAAGGGGTGCCGAAGGTACTCACCAGTCGGGCGACGAAGAGCTTGCCGATCTGAAACAGGGAGCTTTCTAGGCCACTGGGTATGCCGATGTTCAAAATACGGCGGATCATGGCTGGATCCAGCGGGGTTTTCCGTAGCCCCCGCAAAGATATGGGCCCGGAATTCCGGGACCTAAGCAGGACCATTACGGTCACTGCAGCAAAGGCCCGGCTTATCAAGGTGGCCAGAGCCGCACCGGCAACTCCCAGGTGGAACTCCACGATGAAAAGGGCGTTGCCGCCGATATTTAACCCATTAACCAAGAGGGCCACCAGCATAGGCGTCCGACTGTTCCCCATACTACGGAACAGGGAGGCCCCGGCATTATACACTGCGAGGAAGGGATAGCCCAGGGCGCTAATCCAGAAATAGGTCCGGGCCGCATCGGCCACGTCTACGGCAATATTTCCGTAAATGAGCCGCAAAAGTAGCCGGTAGCAGCACAAGGTGAGACCCATAATGACCACAGATACCCCTAAGCTCGCATACATGAGCTGCTTGGACGCGTTACGTGCGTTGGGGAGGTCCTTCCGGCCTATATATTGACTAACCACCACCGAACCGCCCGTAGCAAGGGCACCAAAGGCAATGACCAAAAGCACATTGATAGCATCCACCAGAGATACCCCGGACACCGCAGCCTCTCCCACGGTACTGACCATCACGGTATCTGCTATCCCGATGGTAACATTAAAGGATTGCTCCAGGATAAGAGGCCAAAGCAGGCGAAAGAGTTCCTGGTTAGTCCACCGCAAGGACCCGTCCATTACCTTCAAAAAAATACCCTCTATATCCCCAATAACCCTAAGGCCACGCAGGCGCGGTGAAGGATTTTGAGTATGCCCCTTCACCGGATACCCAGGGTGCTGTTAGGAGGCCTTAGGGGGTGATACGCCTCCGATCCCGAGGGAAAAGACTTGCTTCCTTGACGTTGCTCAAGCCCAAGATTTTCTGGGTAAGCCGCTCGCAGCCTATGGCAAATCCGCCGTGAGGGGGACAGCCGTACCGAAAGACCCGGTATCCAGCAATGGCTTCCTCAGCAAGGCCAAACTTAGGCAGCACCTCAAGGAGAGCCTTATAATCATGCTGCCGTCTACCACCGGTGGTAATTTCAAGCCCCCGAAACAGGGCATCAAAGCTCATGGTTCGGGTGGCATCCAAGGGGTAGGTATAAAAGGGCCGGTACCGCCGGGGAAACTCGTTTACAAAGACGAGGTCCGTCCCCTTTTCCCGCAGGGCCCAGTCGCAAAGCAACCGTTCCGCCTCAGGATTAATATCAAAAATCCGCGCTCTTTGCTTGGCATCCCCTGATATGGCCTCCCGGTTGACCAGTTTCAATGCCTCTTCATAGGGGATGATAGGCGCGCGGTAGACCGCTTCAGCATCGGGAAGCTGGGCTTGCCATAGGGCCAGTTCCGGGGCGTTCTTCCGCTTAAGCTCGGTGAAGACATGGGACAAGAGACCTTTTTCCAGGTCAATAAGGTCCTTTTCAGACTCGATGAAGGCCATCTCCACGTCAAGGGAAACATACTCATTCAAATGCCGGGGGGTGTCGTGTTTTTCCGCCCGGTATGCCGGGGCGACCTCAAAGACCCGCTCAAAGCCGCTGCTGACCATGATCTGTTTGTAAATCTGGGGCGACTGGGCAAGGTACATTTTTTTGTCGAAGTAGACGACTTCAAAAAGCTCGGCCCCCCCTTCTGTGCCACCGCCGACCAGTTTGCTGGTTTTGATTTCGGTAAAATCCTGTTCCCGTAGGTACTGAGAAAAGGCTTCGATAATAGTGGACTGCACCTTGAAAACGGCTCGAATTTTGGGGTTCCGCAGAGAAAGGCCTCGATGGTCCAAGATGGCTTCAAGACCAATTTTCCCCGTATCGGCGTTGACCTGATAGGGGAGATCCGGTTCAGCTTGGGCGATATAGGCTAGCTTTTCTACCTGAAGCTCAACACCGCCGGGGGCCTTTTCATTCAGAGTCGGAAGGCCCTCAACCTGGAGGACAGATTCCAAGGTAAGACTGGATATAGCGACGTCCCCTTCTTGGGACAACACAAGCTGTAGGATACCGGAACGGTCCCGGAGGATAACAAAGGTGATGCCTCCCAGCTCCCGAATCCGGTGTACCCAGCCGTACACCTCCACTCTTTCATTAGGCCGCTCCCGGCAGGCTTGGGCTATATCTTTAGCAAGAACGCGCATGAGTGTATCTCTCCATGTCCCTATCCTACCCTTTCATGTCGGGAATGTCCACCTGCCGTAGAACGGGGAGGGGGTCAGGCGCGCTTCTCTTCAGTTAGATGGTTGTTCCATGGCAAGACAGGGGGTGTGGGGACACAGCCCCTAATAGGGGGTCGATATAAGGCGGTTGGTTGTGCCGCTTATCCGGGAGAGGGAAGGAGGGGAAGCGGGAATGGGGGCGCAAAAGAGGAGTGGTACGGTGCTTCTCCACAGCAAGGTCTGACCCTTTTCTTACTCGTATCTCCGGCTCCACAATCCCCTGTCATATCTCCATCGCAGTGAGTAGGCGGTTCCCCCGCCAGTATCCGCGACCCATACCGGTCACCCCAGATATGCCCCTCCCGGCCCTCCGCTCGGTTGTACCGCTGGGCGAAGACCTGCTTCATCCACTTCATGATAGCTGGAAGTTGTAAGCCCTCTGCCGGCTTGATATAGAACCTCAATCCATCATCTGCAAGCTGTAGTCCCCGACTCTGGAACATAAACCGCTCTTTCGTCTCCCGGAAAACCCGCTCAAAGATCGCTAAAGCCCTGTGGCGGCGGAACAAGGGTTCCCGGTTGTTGATGCGGGTACGTATCTCGTACCACACTCCACTTTGAAGTACCCGTAAAGGTCTCATAGCACATACTATGGCCTGAAGATGCGATTTTGCTTTAATAACAGGAGGTGAAACGGAAACAAAGTGCGTCCCTCATCTGACCTGGAAACCCTCCGTGTCATTAGGAGCGAAGCGCCGAAGCAAGCTAGTCGGGCAGCCGCTTTCCCGGATTGTTTCGTTGCGCTCGCAATGACGGGTAGTCTTGCTTGGAATGTTGTTTGTTCCGGAGGGTTCTCTTCCCGTTGAATTCATGTTTAATAGGACCACGAGCTTTGTACCTAAAAGGACCCCTACCCTGTGGCGCCCTTGAATATCCCCAGGATACCCGGCATACTGCGGATATCCCAGGTAGAGGGGGCGGCTATGTACCACATCCGGGGCTGGATCCTGGCGCTCTTCCTGCTCCAGCTCGGAAGTCCCGGTTTCCTTTCGGGGGAAACCTTTCGCTATAAACACCAAACCGGCGACAAGTACCGGATCATTTCCCGGGTCTCTGAAAACGTGTATGTGAACCGGCGCTTCAGCCATCGCTCGGAGATCGTGAACCGGATCGCCGCAGAAGTTTTGGGGGTACAAAACGGCCTTGCCCAGCATGAAGTGGTCTTTCAAACCGCAGAACGGGCGGTGGGAGAGGATGAGGTCCCGAGGTTTGTCTGGAATCGAGAGTACCTTTCCGTTTTTGGCCGTAACTCCCAGGGGTATATCACCATAGCCCCCCAGTATTTCATGCCCGTGGTGCGGAACGTACCGATTTTCCCCGATAAGGACCTAAGCCCCACAGACGGTTGGACGGCGGAGGGCTATGAGATGCACGATTTCCGTGTCAGTTTCGGTATTGAAGATCCCTACCAGATTCCTTTCACCGCTTCCTATACCTTTCTGGGAGACCGGGAATGGCAGGGTGTACGCTATCCCGCCTTTTCTGTATCCTACCGGATATTTGCGGCGCCAGAGGAGGTTTCCGCCAAGGTCTATCCGGTGCGGATTATGGGGGCCTCGGATCAGGTGGTGTACTGGGACCGGGCCTTGGGACAGGCAGCGGCTTATGAAGAACACTTTCGCATGGTCTTTACCTTGTCTAACGGCGCGACCATTGAATATCGGGGCCGGGCCGAAGCGGAGCTGGTGGAATCCGAGACCATGGATAAGGAATATATGGTCGAAGAAATCACCGAGGATATTAAGCGCTTAGGTCTGGGGGACGTCTCGGTGCGGGTAACCGATGAAGGCATTGCCATCACCCTGGAAGACATTCAATTCCAGGCGGATTCTGCCGTACTCACCCCGGAAGAACAACATAAGCTGGACAGCATCGGGGCCATTTTGAAGCGTTACGAGGATCGGGACATTCTCGTTGGGGGGCACACAGCCTTGGCCGGGTCCGTGGCCGGGCGGATGCGCCTTTCCCTAGAACGGGCCGAGGCGGTGGCGGATTATCTCATGGAACAGGGGATCCGCCGGGAAGACCGGGTGGTGGTGCGCGGCTATGGGGCGGAGCGGCCCCTTGCGGATAACGCCACCGACGCGGGACGGCGGCGGAATCGGCGGGTGGAGATCACCATACTTGAAAATTAAGAGTCGGTGTGGTACACCAAGGTATCCATGAACTATTCCAGTCTGATGAATCTTGCCGTAGTAGCGTGTCCCGGAGGTGAGGTTTTTGCAGATGCGGTGATCCGGCATCTGCAGGAAGAATGTCTTCGTAATTTTGAGTTGATGACCAATGAATTGACGGCCCGGTATCATCTGGATGCCCATACCGTGGTGACCCAGATCAATTTCATCAACGACGTGCTCTCCCCCGCACCCCATTCCCGTGGGAAAACCGATGGCTGCCAGACCCCGCAGTTCAAGGCGGCCACTCGGTTCAGCCTGTTTTCCAATGGGGAAGTCAAGGCGGAGATTTTAGAATCTATCCGGGGTAAGGATGTCTACATTGTCCAGGATGTGGAAAACCATTACCCCGTGGCCTTCAATGAGGGCATGACTCGGCAAGTCCTTTCGGTGAACGATCACCTGATGACCATCTTGGTTACGGTAGACGCGGTGCGCCAGGCCGGCGCTGGTCAGGTAACCTTAGTGATGCCCTTGTACCCCTATTCCCGGCAGCATAAGAAGAAGGGCCGGGAAGGGCTCACCGCGAGCCGGGTGGGGAAGATCCTCGAATCCCTGGGGGTGAACCGGATCATTACCTTGGACATTCATTCCCGGGAGATTACCAACGCCTTTGACTGCCTGCGCCTAGAAAACCTTCACGCCAGTTATCAGATCATCCGGTCCCTAGCCGGGCTGCCGGACTTTGTCTTAAACGATGATTTTGTGGTAGTTTCACCCGATACTGGGGCGGTGGACCGGAATAAATTCTACGCCACCGCCTTGAAGAAGCCTTTGGCCCTCCTCTATAAGGAACGGGATTATTCTCGGGTGTCCAAAGATGCCTTGGAAAACAACATTTCCGAGATAAAGCTCCTGGGAAACGTCAGGGGCAAGACGGTATTCATGGCGGACGACATGCTGGGCACCGGGGGGACCCTCCTGAAGGCTATGGAATTTTTGAAAGATCAGGGGGTCGGCAGGGTGATAGCCGCCATTAGCCTGCCCCTCTTTTCCGGGGATGCGGTGTCCTACTTTGACGCAGCCTATGAAGCCGGGCTGTTTTACCGGATCATCGGCACCAACGCCATCTACCACGAAGTGGTGTTACAGCGGGAATGGTATATTTCCGTGGATATAACGAAGCTCTTCGCTGAGACCATCTACAGACTACATCAGGGTCTCTCCCTGGGTTCCCTCTTGGATAACCGGGATATTATCATCAAGCGCTTCGCCGAAAGTTGATGTCCCGCTCACACGCCCCGGCGTTTCTTTGCGCGGACATCGGGACCTCGTCTCTTAAAGCCGCGCTGATTGACACGGAGGGCCATGCCCTGGCCCTAGTTCGGGAAACCTATCCGGCGCAGCAGGTGGTTTCCGGTAAGGTTTGCGCCACGGATTGGGAGAACGCCTTGGCCCGGGGCTGGGCCCGTCTCGCGTCCGAGACCAGGGTGCGGCCTGAAGCCATCTGTATTTCCGGGAACGGCCCGACTTTAGTTCCCCTTACCGCCAGTGGAGCGCCCTTAAGCCCTTTGCACTGGCATGATCCACGCTCTGCAGACGGGCCTCTGGGGACGCAATCTCTCTACCTCCCCTATGTCCGTGCCTTTATGCAGCGCCGGAGCGCTGATTACGCCCAAACTGCGGCCCTTTATCCGGCCCCAGAATGGCTTTTGCACCGCCTGGGCGCAGAGCCCCTTACCGCCTTGCCCGCGCCGGCCTACGAATCCTACTACTGGGACGCGGCGCAGTGCGCGGTCTGGGGGGTGGATCCGGGCTTGTTTCCCCCTTTTGCTCCCGTGGGAAGCCGCTGCGGGCGAGTTTCCCCAGAGGCCGAGCGAGACTTGGGCCTTCCTTCAGGGGTTCCTCTGGTACTGGGAGGCCCGGACTTTATCATGGCCCTCATCGGCGTGGGGGCCTTGCACCAGGGCCGGGTTTGCGACCGGGCGGGGACCTCCGAGGGTATCAACCTATGCAGCCCTTCTCCCCCCGATGGAACGCCGTTACGGGTTCTTCCCCATCTGGAACCGGGTTTGTGGAATGTGAGTCGGATCATTCCTGCTTCGGGCCGCTTATTTGACTGGTTTAGACGGCTGACCGGCCAAAACGCCCGGCCCTACCCAGAGGTGCTGGCCGATCTTATCCCGACTCAAGGAGTGTTTCAGCCCGCTATGGCCCGGTTCTTCCCCCATGAGTCTTCTGGGAGGCTTTTCCTGGACTCTGCTGGACCCAAGCTTATGAATCCGGAGGACCTAGGCCGGGCTGTGCTGGAGGCCATGGGCTTTCTCGTGCGAAGCGCCCTTTCGGAGCTTGCAGACGCGGGTTTTCCAGTTACGGAAATGTGGGTTTCCGGAGGCCAAGGGAAAAATCCCCAATGGAACCAGTTCAAGGCGGACCTCTCGGGCTGTGCCTTGGGTATTCCTGAACTCTGCGACGGGGAACTCGCCGGAGACGCCGTTACGGCCTCGGTAGCTCTGGGAGAAAACGCCCATAGGGCCGAGGCGGTGAAGCGGATGATCCGGCTGCGCGCCCGGTATGCGCCCCTCACGGAAACCCGCGCTCAGTATACCGAATACTATTGCCTATACCGGGAACGGCAAAAAACGCTGGAAGCGAGGTGGAACCAGGATGGAATGGTATAATATGCCCCGCACCCTTCGGGCGCTACTCTTTGATATGGACGGTACCTTGTATACGAACGGCCCCTATATGGCCTTTCAACGCCGGATCCTCCTTGAGCAGCTTGCCCAACGTCAAGGGACGACCTTTACGGCCCTGGATGAGGCGGTACAGGCCTACCAAAACCAGTGGGCCCAAACCCATGGCGGCCAAACGGTGAGCCTGAGTAATACCCTGGTGCACTTCGGCCTTTCTATTGAAGCGGGCATTCGCCTGCGGGAGGAACTGTACGAACCTGAAGCCTACCTCCAGCCGGACCCGCTCCTACGGGAAACGCTGCGCACCTTGGGGACGGCCTATGTCCTGGCGGTGGTAACTAACAATCCGGTGCTAGTAGCCCAGAAAACCTTGTCCGCTCTGGGGGTTGCGGATTGCTTTCATGGGATTGTCGGCCTGGATACGTGTGGGGTCTCCAAGCCCCAGGCAGCGCCCTTTCTCACCGCGACCGAGTGGTGTGGCGTTTCTCCGACGGATTGCGTTTCCGTGGGGGATCGTTACGATATAGACATTGCCCTACCCTTAACCCTAGGCATGGGAGGCCTCTTGGTGGCCGGTGTCGCGGAGGTGTATCAGCTTAAAGAGAGCCTAACTGCGGATCTTCCCCTGCTGGGGCAGCACCGTTACTCCGGGTAAGGGCTTAAAGGCCTTAAAGGAAAGGTACTTAAAAGGATGAATGTCCAGGGCATTAGGAAACCAGCCCTCCAGTTCGTCCGTGTCGACGATATTCACCGCAGGACTGTAGGAAATGGGCAGCACCGTCCCCCGGTTTAGAAGCAAGGTTTCCGCTTCCGCCAGGGTGGCCAGGCGTTTTTCCCCTTCTTCGGTCATGGACTTGTCCAGCAAGGTTTCATAATCCGTATCCTGGTACTGGGCATCGTTCAGATTAGAATCACCGCGCCACATCTGCAAGAACGTATAAGGATCCGCGAAATCCCCTATCCAGGTAGAAAACCCCACTTCATAGTCGTTTTGTTTCAAGGCCTGGAAGTATTGGTTATAGGGAATCACCGCGATTTTTACTGGAACCCCCAACTGTTCCCGCCATACCTTGGCCATAAGGCCCCCGATCCGGGCGGCGTCGGGAGAGGGACTGAGCTTAATAAGCAAGTCCGGCAGTCCTGTCCCCTGGGGAAAACCCGCTTCCGCCAAGAGCCTGCGGGCCTCCGCTATATCCGTGCGGTCCATCCCTTGTACCTCAGGATAGCCGGAGATTGGGTAGATGAGGGTTTTAGCCGGGAGCATATGACCCTCCCGGATTACCTCCCAGGGCAAGGCCAGGGAAAGGGCCCGGCGGATCCGGTGATCCGTCCAGGGCTTTTGTGCGGACCGAATGAAATAATAATGGGTGGCAAACATGGGATTGACCATGATACCGCTGCGATCCGTCAGGGTTTCCAGATTCACTTCTCCGGCAATCCACAGAGCTTCCCCGGAATTCCAGAGGGCCGTGGCTTCATCCCCGTCTTCGGTGAATTGCACCGTAATTCTATTCAGGGATACCAGGTTTGCCCCCCAATAGCGGGTATTTTTCATCAATACTATCCGGTCTTGGGTACGTTCCGCCATATAAAAGGGGCCATTGGAAACCGGGACGCCTATAGACCAATCCGTTTGGTTCAGCATAGAAGGGTGAATGGGACTGAAAGAATGATGGCAGAGCATACTGGGGAAGAAAGACGCCGGGGTATTGAGCTGCACCACCAAGGTGCGCTCATCTTCCGCCCGGATACCTACTCGCCGGGGGTCCCGCAGTCGTCCGGTACGGTATTCCCGGGCTCCTTGGATAATGTCAAACAAGGAGGAATAGGGCGCATTCAGCGCGGGGTCCAAAAGGGAAATCCAGGCGGCGCGAAAATCTTCCGCCTTTACCGTATCCCCATTCCAGTAGCGGGCGTTCTCCCGGATTGTAAAGGTCCACTCTTTCTTGTCCTCCGAGACCTTCCATTCACTGGCAAGGCCCGGAACGGGTTCCATGGTAACCGGGTGATACGAGAACAGTCCCTCGTAAAGGCCGGTAAAGAGCTGGGCTTCCGAGGCGAGAAAGGACTTACGGAAATCCAGTTCCCATTCCCCCTGGGAAAAAGTTACCGTAAGCTCGTCCCGCTGAAGCGATCGGGGCCGGGTTTCCGCGAAATCCGGCCCCGCTTCTGGGGAATCTGCAGCTTCCGCCTCGGGGTGCGGCGCGGTACTTTGGCAAGCCATCGCTACTAGGGCTATAAGGAGCGCGAAGATCTTCATGCAAGCTAAACCCGTTATCGTCTTTTTCATATATACCTCTGTTACGGAACCTGTAACCATGAGACCCCGTTTATGATAACCCCCTGAGTACGCAGCCTGTAACCGCGCGAAGGCCTAAGCCTGGGGATCAAGATTCAGCTTTTTCAGCTGTTCCGCTTCTTCTTTGAAGAGCGTATAGTCGGAACGCCGCTGGTTCGCCTTGAGATAGGTGTTCTTCAAGGTAGACAATTCCGGTTTTATGCCCTTTATCTGGCTGCGATCCTCAGTATCTACCTTTTGCTTAAAATAAGCATCTAAGGCATTCAAGATTTTATACAGGGACTGCACATCCTTAATCCCGTGTTCTAAAAAACTCGTAAGTTGCTCTTCCTTGAGGCTGTTAACTCGCGCCGGGGTCATGGCCTGGGCAGAGGCGAATTGTTTGGCCTTTTTCGTAATTTTATTGCGTAATTCGTTGAGATTGATCGTTTCCCGGACCGGGGAAGCACCGGAATGTTCATAGACCAGTTCGTACATGACCGGATCAGGCTCCCGGCCGCTCATACGCACCAAAAAACGCTTAACTTTAGCCCAGAAACTGAGCTTGCGGTTGGCCAGCACCCCTTCGTTGACCTGTAATTTAGCCTCGATTTCCGCGAGCGTCGGTGCGAGGCTGCTGATGATCTGCACCCCCTCCACCAGGTATTGCTTATAAGGCACCTCCTGGGGGGCCGCCTTCTGCTTCTTCTCCTCCACTTTCAGGGACTTAAGCACCCGCTCCCGCAGTTCCGTACCGGATGCGGAATAGTCTTCTTTAATCACTTCTTCCAGCAACTCGCTATACACCGGCTTTCCGGGCATATTTGCCGCCATGAGTTTCTTGAGCTCTCCCAGGGAAAGCTTTTTCCCCTCATGAATCTTGCCACTTACCGCAGTACGGACATCGAGCTTATACACTTCCCGATTAAAGTCGAAAAGTACCTTCAAAGAGGCGAGGATGGAGCGGCTTAAACGAGATAGGCGCTGGATGAGCCCAACAATGCCCCCTAAGCCCAAGGCGTCGGCGCCTTGGCGTAACTGGTTGGTTATCTCCGCCACAGCTTGGGTAATAGGAGAGGAAGAATCCGGGGTGAGGTTGATCCAGTCGATGTATTTGATGAGCCCCAGGACACGCTTAATCCGATCCAAGGTGAAATAGGTGGTATTAAACTGATAGAAATTGACTAATACGTCCAGTTGGGCGTCATAACTGGCCAGTCGGATGGTAAGCTGTTTATTCTTTTCATTCTCTGGGATGGCCCCGGTTTCTGGGATTTGAATCTCAGCAATTTGCACGTCCTGTCTATACGGGTCTTCTTTCACCATCCCTTTGGTAAGTAACATCCCATACAAGGCTTGATAGGCGGTATAGAATGCCCGTAAGTCCTCTTTGAGGGTACTCAATATGGATTTTTCTATATGTTCCCGCTTGAGCGCTATGGCTTCGGAGAGCGTCGTTTGATACTCTTTATCCATCATTAGGTTTACTATGCACTATTACAACAAATAAATCAATAATGACTCCTTAAGCGTGGAATGCTGGGCAACCTAAGAAAAGAGCTTCCCTACCCCTAGGAAGACGGGTAATGACCGGTATATTTACGGACAAAACCCCAGGGACGGTAGGTCATTTTCGCTTGACGAAGCCCTTCATCCCCCAAATCCTGTTCCCGGTTGATATATCTCAGGGTTTCGGGGAGGGAAGACGCGAAGGTTTGGTTCATAAACTGATAAATCCCCTTAAATTTATCCAGGGCTTTCTCAAAATGCAGGGCAAAGCTCGTTCCCTGGGCCACTGTTTCCCCTAAACACCAGCCCACCGGGTTCCCGTCGATATAAAAGACCCGTCCCTGCATCCCCAGGTCCCTAAACCGCTCCAGGGCTTCCTTGGCCGCTTCATAATCCCCCGCCTCCCCCTTGTCCTCCCGCCAACGGTTAAGCACCGTCATAGCGTCGGGAAGAAGCTCCCCGGTCAAGGGCGCGTGTGCGTGGTTCGGGTAGGCGCTCAAGAAGGCGTTGACCAGGTTGCGCTTCTTGTGGTACTTCTTTCCAGGCAATTCGGCGAGATCGGTTCGCAGGTACAGGTAGTCAAAATTATCCCGGTCTTCGGTAACGGCGATCCCCCACTGCGCAAGGCACTCCTGGTTCGCCGTTGCCACGGACTCACTTATCCCTTTCCAGTAGGCGTGGGTGCGAAAGAGCTCATCCAGCGCCTCCTTCTCAGGAACATCCCCCGGGCACATGAAAAACCGCGCGTCCCCTCGTTCCCCGGAAAGGATCAGGCACTCTTTATGCAACGAAAGGACATAGTGATAACGATTTCTAAATAAATAGAGATTGGCAAAAGTGTATTCTGAAACCCCGTCAGGCAGCGGGTATAATCGCTCATGCAACGCAGCCTGGAAGGTAAAATCCAGGGGTGCGAAGGTGGGGTACGCGGGTATTATGCCACGGTTCGCACCGTCGTAGGCATTGGTACACACTATCTCAGAGCCCCTTGCAAGGGGGAGGCCTTCTTATCTTTCGGCTTTTGATAGGTTACTGCAGAATGAGCGGAAGAGATTTCCACCATCCCCGGATTCACCCCGTCAAAGAATTCCGTCCCCTGCACCTGGGTTAGAATTTTCTTCTTTAGGTCGTTGGATATGACCAGATCGCAGATCTGCCGGGCATGGGAGCTAGGATTGTGCTCTCCCCCATGCTGTTGGGAACGCAGCTCCAAGTTGATAAAGGTCGCCCCCCCAGCGCCAATATCCAAGGCGGTTTTACCGAATACGTCCAAGGTGCCTTCTTCGGCGATGAGGGAAAGGCAGGTCAGGTCCTCCTTGGCCCTCTGTTCAGCCTTTTCCCCCTTCTCCCCTGCGCTGGCCTCCAAACGCCGCCAGTCGCTAGACCCTCGCAGATCGTCCAAGGTAGCGATAATCTGTTCCATAGTAGCTGCGGACTGACGTTTTCCCCGGCGGGCATGGAGGTTCACCGCCACGGCCCGGATGTAGGTTTTATACAAAAAGCCCTGCCCCGGCAGGTCCAGCCGGGCCTTATGGATGATCACGCTTTCCAAGAGTTCCGCGTCGATCTTGGGAACAATGAAATAAATGACTTCTTTTTCTACCGGGATGGTGATCCGCAACAGCCCCAGGCGGTCCCGCAATCCCATGCCATGACCGAAGGAAATCAGGGGTACGCACAGGCCCATCTCCAACACCGTGGCGGCTAAGGAGGACGCCGCGCCCCGGGGGACAATACAGTAGATCACTGCATAGTTATCCTTCCCCGTCTCCTTGCTCCCAGCAAGGTTTTCAAGCTTGTCCCTATCAAAGGTCAGGGGGTTCTTACGGCGGATGCTCACGGTTTTGGCATAAATAGACCCTCGGCCTGGCAGATATAGGTCTGCGGCTTCCGCGATCCGGCGCATGATGCCCGTTTCATACTCCGGGGGAGCGTAAAACCGGTAAAACACCGCCCGGGCTTCTTCCAAGGTAGTGGAAGAACGCAGTCCTAACAGGGTAGACCGGTCCAAAAGGCTTATCTGTTTCGCCTGCTGAATGTATACCTCGGGAATAGAGAGGTCCTTGAGAGCCTTGTCTATCAAAGGGGTGACCGTACTATTCACGACGCAGTTTATTTTGGAAAAAGCAGTTTGTTCCGACATGGCATACTCCTACATGATGGACTTAAAGGGAAGCACCTTTTTGGTCCGGGCGTTGTTGATAATCCCTGAAAGCAGCACCGCGAGAATGGGAAACACGCTGGCACTGGCCACGACGCCGAACGCGCCGCCCAAGGCCCCGGCCCCGGCACTCTGACCGATGCCAAGCCCTGTGGCAATTACCAAGGGTACGGTTATGGGGCCCGTGGTAACCCCCGCAGAGTCCCAGGCAATGGCGGCAAATTCCTCGGAAGACACCGCAGTCAGTACAATGGCCAGGGCGTAGGGAACCCCCAAAAGCCAAGCTAGGGGCAAGTCAAACAGAATCCGCCCAAATCCGACGGCCATGCCGATGCCTACGCCGATGGCCACCATGGAGACCAGGGTATTTTTCTTGTAGGTCCCGGTGGTAAGCTCTTCCACGGTAATACCCAGGGCCGCCAAAGAAGGCTCCGCCAAGGTTGCCCCGAAGCCCAAGACAAAGACAAAGACCAGTACCGCCGCGAGGCCCGCGAGGCGCCCCCATTTGGCGAAAACCGCATCCACCACGGGGATATGCCGGTACACACCGGTAGATTCCTGCATCTGGGCGGGATCAAAAGGCACCGCTTCCAGGGATTCGCCGTTGTTGATCCAGATATAGGACTCAGGCCCTTTGGGTCCGGGGACGGTGAACCGGGATGTAGGGTCTACGCCCCGGACTACCACGGGGTCCCGCACCGTTTCCTCGTAGGCGTGGGGCAAGGCCGCCCCGGCCTGGGAACCCAAGGCGGAAATCCCCCATTCCATCCCAAAACTAAAAAGGAACATCCCTATCACCGCAAAGGCGACCCCCAAGATACTTATATCGGTTTCCCGAATCCGTTCCCGGATTACCACAAGAATCGTAACCACCAGCACCAAGACCAGAGGCAATACGGCCATGAGGGCGTCTTTGAGGGCTTGGCCGACCTTGCCCGAAACCAGGCTTTTGGGGTCCTTCAGCGACACCTTGGGCACGGCCGCAACAGGCTTGGCTTCTTCCGTCACCGCTGCTCCGGGGAA
>JAITJK010000196.1 GCA_031278935.1 Spirochaetaceae bacterium
CGTCAATAAACGCGGCGATGCCTCCCTGTTTTTGGGCCTCCGCAATGGCATGCAAGGCCAAGGTGGTCTTGCCGGAGGATTCGGGCCCATAAATCTCGATGATGCGTCCCCGGGGGTACCCTCCTATCCCCAAGGCCTCATCCAGCAGAATGGAACCCGAAGGAATAGCCTCGATCCCCGCCGCGCTGGTATGGGTTCCCAGCTTCATAAGAGAGCCTGAACCAAACTGTTTCTCAATCTGGAGCCGGGCGGCTTCCAGGGCCTGTTCCCGTTCTTCCATCGACCCAGGGCCCGATCGCCTGGCCTTGTCCATACCGGTTTCCCGGGATTTTTCGTTTTTTGCCGTATCGGTCATCTTTGCCACCTTTTTCCCTCTCCCTTATGTATGGCGGCGATATGACTACTGCTTTATTACGCCGTTCATTTTTTCATTTTTCTGCTTTGATCCCTACGTCAGTATTAAGAAGACCCTTGGTCCGTGTCAAGCGTCCGCTTGAGGAGTCACAGCCTAAGAAAAAATAGAAGCGCCTTGAACAGGGGGACCGTCTTAGCGCATACTTATCGAGTCTATGGAAGCCCTTGTTATCATTTATGGAGCCTTGAGTGTATTCGGTTTTGGCGTTACCGCAGCGGATTTTTGCGGTATCCTGGATAACCTCAAAGACGCCGGTCCGGGGGATGCCGCAAACGGGGTCCAGGATACGGAAGCTGGTTCCTTACTGGCGTCGGGGGATCCGGCGATAACGGCTCTGAGCAAGGTCCTAGGGAGCCTGCGAAACGCGGTCTATTTTGCCTTAGGCGCTGGGCCTACGGGCCTGTTTGCCCTGTTTTCCGGGTATAGCCCGGGTAAAACCCTGCTTTTGAGCAGCGCCGTTGGGTCGGGAGTATTGCTTATGGCCCATCTTTTGCGGAAAACCTTGCGCCGAGAATTGGATTCTTCCCTCAAACCGGAGGAATTGATCCTGGCTAAGGGGGTGATTACCGTAGCTGTAGCCCCCGGAGCCGGAGGAAAGGCTGCGGTACGTCAATTCGGCAGGGAAACCGAGGTCTTTGTACGCTCCCAGGACGGGGTTTCCTCCTTTACCAAGGGATCGCCGGTGTGCATCGTGGATTTTGACGAGAGCTGGTATTACATCGTATCAGCCCAAGAAACAGGCCAATAGGAGAACGCTATGTATATGAGTAACCTCATGGAGAGCCTTATCTTCGGCGCCTTAGGGGTCGGGGCGTTTATCGCCTTTATCGGAATCATCAAGGTCTGTATTCGAGTGAGCCACCCGGATCAGATACTGGTGATTACCGGGAAGAAAACCAAGCGTCAGGGCCGGTCCTTCGGGTTCTCCGTAAATCGGGGCCGGGCGCTGGTGATCCCTTATTTTCAGGCCCTGGGGACGCTGAACCTGGAGGTGTTTCCTATCTCGGTACGGATCGAGGGGGTGAACAGCGCTAACGGCATCACGGTGGGAGCCGATGCCACGGCCTGCGTATGTATTGACGATGATGACGAGGCTATGCTGTACAGCGCCGTGGAACGGCTTATGGGGAAGAATACCCAGCAGATTCACGACCAGGTGCAGCAGACCTTGGTGGGGAATTTCCGGGGGGCCTTGAACAAGGCCACGCCCCTACAGGCCATCGGCATGGAAGACGCCGGAGAAGAGGGGGATGAGGGGAATCGAGGGGAGCGGGCCCAGTTTCGGGGAGAGCTCCTTTCGGACATCAATGGGGATCTCCGGTCGTTTGGTATGAAAGTGGTGTCCGTGTCGCTGCAAAAGATTTGGGATACCTCGAATTATATCGCCAATCTGGCCCAGAAGACCCTGGCGGAGAAGCGCCGGCAAGTGGAAATCGAAGAATCTCGCCTTAAAGCTATCGCGGATCAGGCGGAAAGCGAGGCCCATAAACGGGTGGCGGTGGCGAAAAACCAGGCTGATGAGGCCATCATCGCCGCCAGGCAGGAGCTTGAGGTATACCGAAGAGAATCCGCCGGGCGGATCGCCGAGGCGAAGTTCACCGCAGACCAGGCAATCGCTGAGGCGGCCAATGCCGGGGAAGCGGCGGTACAAGCCATGCTGGTGGAGTTGCAGAAACTCAAAAACCGCACTGCCGTTACGCTGGAAGCCGAGGCCCGGGAAGAAGAAGCCCGTATCTTGGCCTCCGGGGAGAGCGCCGCAGTGGAGCTCCTGCAATCCGCCCGGAACGATATCCTTAAGAAAAAAGCGGAACTCCTGGGGCGGTACGGAGACGACGCCTCGAGCGTCATATTTCTTACGCAAAAACTGCCGATCCTCTTTGAGCATTACGCGGCGGCAGCAGCCGTTGCTTCAGTGGACACCTATATTGCCATGGACGATGCGGAGGGCTTTTCCGGCGCGGTAAACCGGGGCCCTCGGGCTTTCGCGGATTTTCTCAAAACCTTCAGCGACGCCCTGGGGGTGGACGTGAAAACCTTGGCCATGCTGCCTGAGCCGGGGCAAAAGATTACTCAAGGAGGCGGGGTATGATCATCTTTGTTACGGTTCTTGGGGCCTTGATCGGGATTACGATCCTCATACAACTTTTGACCAACATGAAAATCGTGGGGGGGAATGAATTAGGGGTGATTACCGGTTCCGGGGGATCCAAGGGCTTTCGGACCTTTTCCGGGGGCCGGGCCTTTATTATCCCGGTGTTGCAGCGGTTCAGCAAGTTCGATCTCACCCCGATCACTATCGAAGTAGTGGTGGATTCCGCCATTGCCGCAGGGATTGTGCCCCTGAATGTAAAGGCTACGGTTTCTTTTGCCATTGCGGGTACTGAGGCGGGGCGGTCCCATGCGGTTACCCGCATTCTGGACTTGGCGGCCAACCGGGAGCAGCTTGCGAAAATAGCCGGGGATGTGATTGAGGGGCATCTTCGGGACTCCATTGCCAGCATGACCCCGGAACAGGTGATGAAAGACAAGGATACCCTGGTGGCTACGATGATTCAGGTCTGCAAGAGCGACTTGGAGAACCTGGGCCTGGAAATTACTACCATGAATATTGCCGATGTAGACGACCACCGGCTGCCGGCGGTCAAGGAACCGGACCTGTATATTGCCCTGCTTAAGCGGATTCAGTCGGCTCATGCGGCGACTAAGGCCCGGGAAGCTCAAGCCGAGGCCCTATCTGCGGCGGCGGAACAAGCCGAGGCCCGGCGAGCGGAGACCGAGGTGAAGCAGCTCCGGAACGCCCTGGAGCAGCTGAAGGCGGAAGTCCGGGTGTGCTTGGCCGAGGAGACCCAGCGGCAGACCGTGGGGGTAGAACAGGCAGCGGCCAATGCCCGGGCCCGAGTGGCGGGGATTACTGCGGAACTGGAAGCGGAAAAGCAGAACATTGCCCAGCTTAAGAACCGATATCAGGCGGAGATTATCACCCCGGCGCTGGCCACCCGGGACAAAGCCGTTCTTAAGGCCAAGGCAGAGGTCTCCTCGTGGTATGCCGTAGCCCAGGCGGAAATAACCCAGTTGGAAGTTACCCTCAAGACCATGCAAGCGGCCCAAGGGGAAGCCCGCCGGGCCTGGCTCATTGATAATGTGGAAGCTCTTTTCGCGCCCTTTGCCCAAACCCTCACCCATTACCCTGCGGGCCGTCTTTCGGTGATTACCGGCGCCGGGAAAACGGATACCGCCCCCTTGTCGGCCATTCATCCCAATGCCCTAGCCTCGGCCCGAGATGACCTCATCGCTGGGGCATTGGCGGGTCTTTCGAAACAAAAGCCCCCTGCCCCGGAGGCGTAGTAGGGGGTACGGGCTTAGTCCCTTCGTTCCTACCCCTATCGAGGCGCGTACGTATCAAGGCCGGAGGACCGTCTGCTGGGGTCTGACCCCAGCCCCGTCCTCCTACCACCACGGCCAAGCAGGACTTACGTCTCCACAGCAGGTGGCGGCAGGTGGCGGCGGAGGCGTACCTGTTCGAGATCATAGCTAAAGAGGTCCCGCAGGTCCTTAAGCCCCAGGGCCATGAGCGCCATGCGGTCTATGCCGATGCCCCAGGCCGCTACCGGAACCTGGACCCCCAAGGAGGCGGTAACTTCAGAACGAAATATCCCCGAACCCCCCAGCTCAAACCAGCCGAGGACCGGATGCTTGATGTGAACCTCCACCGAGGGCTCGGTAAAGGGAAAGTACCCGGGCACGTACTTGACTTCTTTGGCCCCAGCCACTTCCCGGGCAAATAAGTCCAGAAAGCCCAAAAGGGTCTTGAGGTTTACCCCCTCACCCAGGACAATTCCCTCGGTCTGGTAGAAGTCTGAAAGATGGGTGGCATCCACCCGGTCATAGCGAAAACAGCGGACAATGCCGAAGTATTTACCGGGAATAGCGGCTTTCGGGAGGGTTTTGGCGGAAAGCACCGTCCCCTGGCTACGAAGGATGAGGCGGCGGGTAAACTCCCGGTCAAAGGTGTAGTTCCAGCCTCGGCTTCCAGTGGCGCCACCGTTTTCATGGGCTGCGGCTACCTGACTGAGCCAGGGTTCGGCAATGGCCGCTGCGTGGGTGGGCGCGGCCAGATGATAGACGTCATGAATATCCCGGGCGGAATGAAACTGAGGCATAAACAAGGCATCAGAATTCCAAAATTCCGTTTCCACCAAGGGCCCATCAAATTCCTCAAAACCCAGGGATACGAGCTTGTCCTTGACTTCCTCGATGAATTGAGTGTAAGGATTGGGCCGACCCACCATGAGCCGGGCCGGAGGAACTTGCATATTATAAGATCGGAAGGATTTGTTCTTCCAGGATCCCTGAGCCAACATTTCCATCGTGAGGGTCCCAATCTCATCCCCCGTGATGCCCGCTTCTTCCAAGGCCTGAGCCAGGGCGTCCCGGTTAGCCCTGTCCGTAGGGCCTTGAGTAAAACCGAAAACTACCCGCTCCCGGTTTATTTCCCGGAAAGGCGATGCCCCCGCGCCGCGCTTTTTCGCAAGCCCCTTCATAAGGGCCTGTTCTGCGTGGGATAACTCCGTAACAGCCAGTACGCCCTCATGGGCAACAGCGGCTTTACTTAAAAGACCGTGAACCAGGGCCGCCTGTTCCTCGGCTTTAGTAGATTCAAGGAACCGAACCTGTTTATCCTCATCCATACTCAAGGCGCCTAACCTGGCCAGGTTCCCAAAGGCGCTCCCGGCCTCTTTCGTATCCAGGGCCAGAGCCTGGGCAAGTTCCGGGAGTCCCTGAGGAACCGACCCGTTCCTGACCAGGGCAAGGAGCCGCGCTTCAGGGGTTCCCTTTTCCTGCCATTCCCGGCCCAGGGCCGTCAATTCAAAGAACACCTGGGGTTCCCGGCGAATTTCCGCCACCACCCCCTTACCCGTAAGCCATGACAGGGCTTGGTTCCCGTTACCCGCCTTGAGATTGAGTTCCCGCTCCACCTGTTCGATGGTGAGTTCGTCCCCCTGCCGATAGTGACGGATGATTTTCACCTCCAGGGGATGCAGGTTCTTCACCACGCTTTGCATATCCATGTTCTATTTTCCTTCGTATGGGGAGCGTAGCCCCTTTCAGATACTTTGATAAGCGGATCAGCCTTTCGTTTAAGGGCACAACTACCCGCGTCCTTTAGATACGGCTCTCCCTCTAGAGGCTTTAACAGCCCTATCCCTAACCCCGGTACCTCCACTAGGTCTCCGCAGCATCTGGCCAGGACAGTTGGACCTGGGGGCTGTTTTTGAACACCGAATCTTCCACCGGGGTTTTTGGGGATAACTCCACGGTACCCAAGTCGGTACAATCCGCAAAGGCTTCGTACCCGACAGCGGTCAGGCTTTCAGGAAGACTTACGGTGCGTAACGGCGTATGGGCAAAGGCCCAGTTTCCCAGCGAGGCAAGCCCTTCAGGAAGGGTCACGGTGTGTAAGGAAGTCCGGTAAAACGCCCGATCCTCGATAGCGGTAACCCCTGGGGGAATCGTATAGTGATAATCCCCTCGCCCTTTGGGATAGATAAGCAGGCGCTTGCGCGCTTTATCAAACAAAATTCCATCCACTGCTGTAAAGTACCAATTTTCGGAGTCTACCGTAATCACGCGTAAGGTTTCGCTATCAAAGGCTAAATAATCGAGATCCTTAAGGCCAGAGGGGAGATGCACCCGCTGTAAGGCCGTCCCGGCAAAGGCCTCTTTCCCGATAGTCAGAAGGCCTTCGGGAAAGTCCACTTCACCTAAAGGCGCCCCGAAAAAGGCCCGATCCCCGATAGCCATAAGGCTCGCAGGAAAGCTCACGGTGCGTAATCGCGTATGGGCAAAGACCGAATTCCCGATAACGGTAAGGCGTACAGGAATATGCACCTGGCGCAATTTCGTATCCGCAAAAGCCGATTCCCCTATACTACTCAGGCTTTTAGGAAGGGTTACGGTGCGTAAGGGCGTCCCGGCAAAGGCCCGGGCCCCCAGATCCGTAAGACCTGCGGGGAGTTGCAGGGTGGTTAAAAGGGTTCCACTAAAGGCGTCTTCGCCGATAGCGGTCAGGCCAGGAGAGAACTGCACGGTGCGTAAATCCGTCCCGGTAAATACCCGGTCCCCAATAGCGCTTAGACCCGCCGGGAGGATTATGGATCGTAATGCCGTCCGGTAAAAGGCCTCGTTCCCGATGGTCCTAAGATCGGGAGGAAAATGTACCTCGTATAAGGACGAATACTCAAACACCCGGTCTTCGATACTGGTAAGGCTCTCAGGGAGACTCACGGTCTGTAATTGCGTATGGGCAAAGGCCCGATACCCGATAGTCCGTAGGCCATCGGGGAAGTTCACCGTATGGAGGGGCGTATAGGCAAAGGCCCGGTCCTCGATAGCGGTTAGCGTTTCGGGGAACTGCACCGCGAATAATGCCGTATGGGCAAAAGCCGATTTCCCGATAGTCCGTAGACCTTCAGGGAAGTTCACCTTCCGTAAGGACGTATACTCAAAGGCTCCCTCTCCTATAGCGGTAAGCCCTGGAGAGAGTTGCGCGGTGTGGAGGGGCGTCCGAGCAAAGGCCCCGTTCCCGATAGTGGTCAGGCTTTCGGGGAGGTTCACGGTAAGTAATTCCGTCGAGTAAAAGGCCTCGTTCCCGATAAGCTTAAGCCCTGAAGGAAAATGCACCGTGTGTAAGGGCGTATAAGCAAACACTCGGTCTTCGATACTGGTAAGGCTCTCAGGGAGACTCACGGTGTGTACTTGCGTATGGGCAAAAGCCCGGCACCCGATAGTTTTAAGGCCATCGGGGAAGTTCACCGTGCGTAAAGGCGTATAGGCAAAGGCCCAGTCTCCCAGAGCGGAAAGGCTTTCGGGGAGATCTACCGTGCATAATGCTGTATGGGCAAAGGCTGATTTCCCAATAGTGGTCAGACTTTTGGGAAAGTCCACAGTTCGCAAGGGCGTATGCTCAAAGGCTCCATCCCCGATAGTGGTCAGGCCTTTGGGGAAGTTCATGGTTCGTAAGAGCGTATGGGCAAAGGCCGATTTCCCAATAGTGGTCAGACTTTCGGGGAGGTTCACGGAGTGTAATGCCGTCCGGTAAAAGGCCTCGTCCCCGATAGTGGTAACGCTTGCGGAGATACGCACCGAGTATATTTCCCTGAGGGCAAAGGCCCTTTCTCCTATCACCTGAACCCCTAAGGGAATCTCTACTGAAACGGCGTTACCTCGGTACCGTACCAGTACGGTGTCTTCAATCAAAAAGTCATTATCCATACTATCCTCGCCTCCGGCGGGTCTACCTGACCTTGAGGCATCACCCCTGGCTGGTACTGGCGCTTATAGGGACTGGGGTCGGGGATACGCCACTTGCCGGCCTTAGTTCCGGCAACGCTCTGCCAGTTGAGCGCTATGGTCAATTGATCCTGATGACCCAACGGAGGGCAGTCACTTCTTTGTGTCATAGTAATTCCTTTAGATATGCCTCCCTAATCTTAGGGTAAGACCAGGGCACCCTGGGGCTATCATAGCATCCTAACTTTTCCTGAACAAGTCCCAAAGAAAAAACGACCTCCTGGTCATAAGGAGCTTAGGGTAGGGGCTTAAACCCCACTGGCAGGCGTCGCGGCGCCCTGCGCAATAGCAGACGGCCCGCTTCATCGAATGCACGGTATTTACCGCTTTGGCACTAAACCCCCAATATCCGTAAGGACGCCCTGCAAGAGGGAGAAACGAAGGGACCTACGCCCCTACCTCTAAGCACCCGGCACCCCCTATGCCTCCACGGCAGGTGGCAGTAGGGGGCTATTCAATGTTGCGGAGTTGTTCGCGGATGTTTTCTAGGGCTTCTTTCATGGTGACCACCGCACGACTCACCTCCAGTACCAGAGCCTTGGAACCAATAGTGTTCACTTCCCGATTTATTTCCTGGCAGAGAAAATCCAGCTTCTTGCCCGGGCTGGGGTTCCCTGCCAGTTCCGCGCGAAATTCCGTTAAATGAGCGCCAAGCCGGGAAAGCTCCTCGGAAATCGTGTATTTCATCAGCAATACCGCCGTCTCCGCCAGAATCCGGTGGTCCCAGACCGTGCCATCCACCGAAGGCGTGGCCCCTTCCCTCTCAGGGAAAAGAAAACCGCTGCTCTTGAGCAGAGTCGTAAAGCGGTTCCGCAGGTTTTCTTGAATGGACCCTTCCAGAGCCGGAACGTAGACGCTGATCCTGGCGACCGAAGCCTCCAACAGGGCCAGATGGGAACGAATATCCTCCCCGGTGCGCTGGCCTTCCCGGTCCCGGGCCGCGTCAAACTGCGCGAAGGCCTGCGTTAAAACCGGTTCAAGGCGCGTCCAATGGTCCGTATCATCTGGTTTCCGTTCGATCTCCAGCACCCCTTCTAGGCTCAGAAGCAGCGCGAGACTGGGCTTCTCCGCACTCTGGAAGACCCCTGCCACCTCCTCCAGGGCCTCCTGATAGGCGTGTAGGACCGCCCGGTTCACGGACACGGAAAACGGGGCGCTGCGTTCCCTGAAACGCAGGGAGATTTCCACCTTCCCCCGCCGGCACCGTTCCCCTAGATAGCGGCGAATCCCCGACTCAAGCGCGGAAAAGGCCGGAGGCAGATTCACCAGAAGTTCAAGAAAACGGCTGTTATAACTTTTGATTTCCACGGAAACCGCCAGGTCGGGATAGTGCGCTTCCTGGTACCCGTAGCCGGTCATGCTTTTCATTCCTTCCCCCCTGCGGGTCGCAGCCCCCCGGCGGCGTGGTTCAGCAGGGCTTCGGCGAGTTTCCAATTGTCCCCCGCGCCCATAGTGATGAAGAGGTCCCCCGGACGAAGGATCCCGCGAAGCAAGTCCAGGGCGTCCAAAGGCTCCGCCACGTAGTACACCGCCTCTTGGCGGGCGCGGACGCGATCAAATAAAGCCTCCCCCCTTACCCCGGCCCACAGGTGAGTCTCGGTGGCTTCTCGGGCAGAGGGATAAATCCTATGGAGGAGGGTAATATCCGCCTGGACGAAACTCTGGGAAAAGGCCTCTAACAGCGAAGCGGTCCGGCTATAGGTGTGGGGCATGAAACTGACCACGAGGCGGCGCTGCGGATAAAACTCCTTGAGTCCCGCCAGGGTAACCTGCACCGCCGTGGGGTGGTGGCCGTAATCGTCCATGAAAAGCACCCCGTCCTTTTCACCGAGGATTTCCGCACGCCGTTTGCTTCCCGTAAAAGCGGCTAAACCCCTGCGGGCCCCTTCCCACGGTTCGGGTCTCCAACCGTGCGGGGGCTCGCAGCGCACCAGGGCGTCGGTCAAGGCTAAGGCGCCCACGGCGTTCAGGGCGCTATGCCGTCCGGGAATCCGCAGCGTCAAGGGTTCCGGGAATCCGGCGAGACCTATCCGGGCGCTTTCATGGGCCACCTGGTAGGACTGGATCTGAAACGGCCCGGAAGCGGTAAAGCCATAGGGAATGAACTGTACGTCTTTACCTTGGGGTTCTTGCTTAAGCCGGGTGGCTACGTCCCGGGCTCCAGGATCATCCGCGCAATAGATGAGTTCCCCCCCAGGAGGCAGTTTGCCAGCATATTCCAGGAAGGCATCCCGGATCGCCTGGTAGGTGGGATAATAATCCTGGTGATCCGGCTCTACGCTGGTGAGGACGATCCGCCGGGGCTGAAAGGCCAAAAAATGCCGCCGGTATTCGCAGGTTTCCGCCACAAAATAGGTGCTTCCCAGGGTGAGGGTACAGCCGCCGCCAAAGGCCCCTACGGCGCTTCCCGCGAGGATTTGGACGGGCAGGCCCGCTCCCCGCATCAAGGTTCCCGCCATAGCGGTGGTGGTGGTCTTTCCGTGGACCCCGGCGATACCGGAGGAGTCAAACAGCGCGGAATAGGCCCCCAGGGCGTCGGGGTATTTTAGCGCCGGGATGCCCCGGTTTTGGGCTTCTACCAGTTCCGGGTTGCTTTCTGGGGAATAGGCCGCCGAATAAACGATCAGTTCCGTATCTGGCGGCAGGTGTCTCGGTTCAAAGGATTCAAAGTAGGGAATTCCTAGAGCCCTCAGGAGTCGGTCGGTATAAAAGACTTCCTTTCGATCCGAACCGGAAACCTTGCAGCCCCTGCGGTGTAAGAGCTCAGCCAGGGCGCACACGCCGCTTCCCTTGATGCCGACGCAGTAAATCGACGCTCCTGTGCGCCTGAGCAGGTCCGCCATATTCATAGGATCAGCATAGCCATATCTTCTTGGTTCCGCAATCCTTAGTGGGGCTAACCCTCCTGCGAGGTCTGACCCCCGGTAATCCCCGGGGCGGCGGGGTATTTTTTTCTATCTCTTTATAAAAGGGCGTATTATGTAACAAAGAGGTCTTGTCATGATAGAGAATAGCGGCTAGGATGAAGCCAGGTTATAGATTTACCCCACCGAATTCGGGTGGTTGAATCTCTAATATGCCATAGATTATGATAGAAAATTCCTTGAGCCTTCCATTCCCAGACTCAGGGAGCGCAAGGAGTACCATGAAATTACGAATTAGATTAACGGTTATTATCAGTGCCATGCTGGCGGTGGTGTTACTTACCCTATCGGGTGCCTTTATAAAAATTTCGACGGATATGCAAAAGGCCGCCGCCGCAGACAATTTGCTCAATACCGCCGGTCTCACGGCCCGGGATATTCAGCGGCGTTTTGAAGTGTATCTGGAAGTGACCAGAACCCTCGCCGAGATCATGAACGGCTTCGAAAGTATTGACCCTTCCGAGCGGCGTATCCGGTATGATGATATGTTATATAGCTTGCTCTCCACGGACACCCGTTTTATCGATATTTATACTCTGTGGCTGCCTAACGCCCTGGACGACATGGACGAGAATTACGTCAATAGCCAGGGAACTGACGCCACGGGGCAGTACATCTCCATGTATTCCCGGGAAACCGGTAGCGTTGAGTACCGGGCCCATCCTAATCCTTCGAGCATCTTAAACGGCCTGGGGGCCGTTGCAACTATGGGAGACCCCGTGCCCCGGACCGTGGAAGGGAAACAAACCTATACCATCAGCCTGAATGCTCCGATTATCGGCACCGACGGGGTTACCCGTGGGGCAGTGGGGGTCAACGTGGACATGGGGATTCTCCAGCCTATTATCGCCGCCATCCGGCCCTACGGCGTGGGTGAGGTGAGCCTCATGGCCAATAATGGTATGTTCATGGCCCATTTCAGGGCCGATCGGATCGGTACAAACTTCCAGCAAACCAGTCTCTCGACCTTAGGGGATGCAGGGGTGCGCTTGACCATGGAGTCCGCCCAGAATGGGAAGCCCGTGAACTTTCAGTCTAAGGGCGTAGAAATCGTAACCTATCCGTTCTATGTCCGAGACATCCCCAAAGCCCTGCTCGTGGGTGTAACCGTACCCGTAGAAACGGTCTTTGCCCGGACAACCGCCATGACCCGTTTGATCATCATCGTGGTCATTGTGTTTATCCTTGCCGGGGCGGTGATCGCCTTCCTTGTAGCCTGGCGGATCGCTAAACCCATCCTGACTGTGAGCGAGGTCCTAAAAGATATTTCTCAAGGGGAAGGGGACCTCACGCGGACTATTACCATCAATACCAAAGATGAAATCGAAGACCTGGCCCACTATTTTAACTTGACCATCGAGAAAATTCGGGACTTAATCATCCTTATCAAGAAGCAATCCATCTCCTTATTTGATATAGGAACGGAACTTTCCTCGAATATGACGGAAACTGCCGCAGCTATGAACGAAATTTCCGCTCATATCCACAGCCTCCGGAGCCAAGTGGGCAATCAAACCTCTAGTGTGAGCGAAACTAACGCCACCATGGAGGGAATCACCGGGAACATCGAGAAACTCAACGGCCATATTGAGGATCAGACCTCCCATATTTCCCAATCTTCCACGGCTATTGAAGAGATGATTGCCAATATCAACTCCGTTACCCAGACCATCATCCGAAACCTGGACAGGGTGAAGCAGTTGGCCAGCGCCTCGGAGATAGGCCGTAACGGGCTCGAGGAAGTGTCCACAGATATTCAGGAGATAGCCAAGGAATCCGAAGGCCTCTTGGAGATCACTGCGGTGATGGAAAACATAGCGAGCCAAACCACTCTCTTGTCCATGAACGCGGCCATTGAAGCGGCCCACGCCGGGGAATCCGGCAAGGGCTTTGCGGTGGTGGCCGACGAGATCCGCAAGTTAGCTGAATCTTCTGGGGAACAATCCAAGACCATCGCGGTGGTGCTCAAGAAGATCAAGGACTCCATTGATAAGATCATGAAGTCCACCGACGAGGTCTTGAGCCGTTTTGAGGCTATTGACAGCGGAGTGAAGACCGTTTCCGGCCAAGAAGAGCAGGTGAAAAACGCTATGGAGGAACAAGGTACCGGGAGCCAGCAGATTCTTACGGTCTTGGCTCATTTGAACGAGATCACCCAGTTCGTCCGTAACGGGTCCGGAGAGATGCTGCGGGGCAGCAAAGAGATCATCAAGGAAAGCCGGAACTTAGGGCAGGTTACTGGAGAAGTGGCTAACGCCATCAATGAAATGTCCAGCGGAGCGGAACAGGTTAATGAGGCGGTGAACCGGGTCAGTACCCTGAGCGTGGATAACAAACAGCATATTGACACCCTGGTCCAGGAAATCTCCCGGTTCAAGGTGGAATAAGGGCTTACGGCGCAGGTATTCGTCATCATGGTAAGGCGCGTGCGACGACGAAGCAATCCAGACGAGGGGTTTCCCACCAGATTATTTCTAAATGAGAGTATCCTATTGACAAGCCTCCTTGGAGGTGCTATATAGTAGTGGTATAGGGTATCTGGAAGCAGTATACCGTTTTATTTGGTGAAGGAGTGTTGTGATGAAGAAAATCGTAAGTATTCTGGCGCTATGTTTTATAGTAGCCGGATTCACGGCGGCTCAAGCGGCAGTTGTTCAAGAAAACTGCACGATTGAGTGGGCAAACGCAACGACGATTCGGATTACGAACAGTAACGATCGGGCGGCGAACATTCAGTATTCGGTGGCAGGGAAAGAGAACTTAACCGCCGCAGTGGCGGCTGGCGAAACCAAGGAATTCCCCTACAAGGGCAAGAATGCCAATGGCGCATTCAAGGTTACTCGGGTTGCGTTTACTGGCGCGGCTCCTGCGGCCAAGGGTGACGCCAAAGCCCCTGCGGCCGCTCCCGCAGCTAAAACCGACGCGAAGGCTGCGGATCCCGCTCCTGCGGCTCCGGCTAAGAAATAAGCCTCGCGGCTTAGGCTTTAAAACCACCGGGTTACCGGTGGTTTTTTTATACCCCAGGGCAAAACATCCTCAGTCGTCCCTTCGCCCTAACGCCGGCTTAGGATATGCCACCGGAACGGACTAGGCGGAACCCCCGGTTGCGGTACCGGTAGGAGGCCATATTGTAGTTGCGAATCGCCGAGCGTAGATACTTGGCATAGCTGCTCCAGCTTCCCCCGCGATTCACCCGGAAGGATCCCAGGGGCGCGCCTTGGGGATTATCCTGGGGTTCCGTGCCGTAGGGCCCATACCAATCCCAGCACCATTCGTTCACATTGCCGTGCATATCATACAAGCCGAAAAGATTCGGCGCAAAACTCCCCACAGGGGTGGTTTTTTCCCGGTAGACCCCCTGACTTTGGGGCATATAGGGATAATGCCCGTTATAATTCGCCTGGATCGTGGTGATGTCCCCCCCGGTACTAAAGGGTGAGGTAGTTCCCGCCCGGGCGGCGTATTCCCATTCCGCCTCGGTGGGTAAACGGTATCCGTCGGCATGAGGGTTCCAGTGGACCTGTTCCCCCTGGATGTTGTAAGCCGGGGTCAGACCCTCTTTGGTACTACGGGCATTGCAATAGGCCACCGCATCAAACCAACTGACCTGCTCTACGGGCAAGTCGGCCCCTTTAAACAGGCTGGGGTTCCCGCCCATCACCGCGTCATACTCCTGTTGGCTTACCTCATACTTTCCCATATAAAAGGTTCGCACCGTAACCTGATGGGGAATCTCATCGGCTTCCCGGTACGGTTCGGTATCCGGGCTTCCCATAATGAAGGTCCCCCCTTGAATCCAGACAAAATCATCGGGAATGGGCCGTTTCACCACCACCTGTACGGTCTCCCCCGCCCGGATCAGCACGGCCTGGGGGGCCTTGGTTATCTGTCCACTGGGCTCTCTTACCGCGATTTCCGTGGCTCCGGACGGGACATTCGGGATGGTTACAGCGCCCATAGCCTTGATCTGGACTCCCGTTTCCACGCCGTCGATCAGGATCTCTCCCCCTCGCTCGGAGCTTATGGCGATGCTGCCCACCGCAGGGATCCCAGTTGCCGGGGGCTTAGGCTGATCCTGGTTCTGGCCGGTAAGAGCCGGCGGCGTGAAAGCCCCCAGGATGCCCATGAGCAAGAGAAGCCCAGTGGTTCGGTATTGGTGTACTATGTTCATAAGGACCCCCTTCGTACCCTTGTTCCCCCGCGCCCCGGTATACCCTAGAGGTGAGAACGGAAGTACCATACGTATATATTGTAGCGTGAGTTCAATGAAGAAGAAAGTATCCCCAGGTATGTATAAAAGTGAGCGAATTCGCCGGCTGTTTCCTTCCCGTCGAGGTACCTCATGAAGGTGAGTTTGGTTCCAAACCGTAAAGCCTCTCCACGGGGGTCAGACCCCATCGCGGAATTTAAACCCGCTGGCAGGTGGTGGGTTCGAGGATTAGGGCGCCCGGGAAGGTGATGCAGGCGGCGGGTTTGCCGGGATCGGCTATGCGGTCCAGCATCAGGGACAGGGCGGTTTTGGCTATAGCCTCTAGAGGTTGCTCCACGCTGGTAACGGCCCGGACAAAAGGCATGGCCTTGCAGAGATAATCAAAACCCGCCACTGCAAGGTCCCCAGGAACCTCAAGACCCAGCTTTTCCAAAGCGTTGATCACCCTGATTGCGGTAATATCGTTTGAACAGATAAGGGCGTCCGGTTTTTTCGACTGGATGAATTGGGAAAAGCCCTCGGTATTGCCGGCGTCGTACTCCATAAGCGGCTCAGGCTGTAAGCCGTGGGCGAAAAGGGCGGCGTTATAGCCGATGAGCCTGAGCTTGATCGTATGCCGGGAGTGAGGCGGCGCAAGGAAAAAAATACGCTTGAACCCTTGGGCGATACTATGTTCCGCCAACAGATAGGATGCATGGATATGATCCATCGAAACCAGATCGAACTGGTTGAAAACTGGGTAGGCCTGTATGTTTGAATCGATCAGTACAATCGGTATACCCGCCCCGGAAATGACTGCGGCAATTTCCTGGTTAATCACATCCGCTTTTGTATGGTATTCAAAGGGCGAAAAAAATAAGCCCGCGATACGCTGGGCAATGTACTGCTTGCATATCTGCTGTATATCCTGGTTTAAACGCTCCGATTTAGGCGAAATATAGCCGCCCCAGACCAGGGAATCGCCCCGCTCCGAGGTATATCGAGCCAAAAGGTTGCATACGGGATCGGAAAAATGCCCCGCCCCCAGGTTAGGAAAAATAATAGCAAACAAGTTGCCCCGGTCCGCCCGCACCGGGGCAAGGGAAGCCGCAGTGATGTAGGCCCCGGAACCACGCACCGTCGTAACCATGCCGGCCTGCTTCAAAGCGTCCATGGCTTTACGCAAGGTAGGCCGGGAACAATCGTAGTGTTTTGACAAGGCCTCCTCGGTGGGCAAGGCCGTTTTCCCGGCCATATCGCCCTGGGTTATCCGGATTACAAGGTCGTGATAGATAGCCTGGGATTTGGAATCCATAATGTCCCATACTAGCCCCTTTTTATTCCTTTGTAAATGATTCACTCGAATTTTGCCTGGGGTAAATACAAAATTTGTAAAAAAATTGATAAAAAATTTGTTGACAAATATTTTTATAAACAATAAAATTAAGATCAAGATAAGGAAAAAGCACGTATGAGGCAACAGACAATTTTTGAGTGTACAGGCATTTGCAAGACCTTTGGGGGCACTAAGGCGCTTAAGGACGTGCGCCTGGCGGTCAAGCAGGGGGAAGTACAGGCATTGCTGGGTGAGAACGGCGCGGGAAAGTCAACCCTGATGAAATGCGTGATCGGGCTGCACAAACCCGATGCAGGCAATATGTTTTTTGAAGGTATGCCTTATGCGGTCCGCGGACCTGCGGAGGCCATACAGGCAGGCATATCCATGATACACCAGGAACTTAACCCTTTGCCCCATTTAAGCATCGCCGAAACAATCTTTCTGAACAGAGAGGATACTTACGGCAACATACCGCTGCTGAACAAAAGGGAAACCAACCGCAAGGCCCAGGCGATTCTGGACAGCTTCAATTTTAAAGGTAAAGCCACGATGCTGATGGAGGAACTTAACCTTGCCCAGGTACAGATGATCGAGATCATCCGCGCCGTATCCTGCAAGGCCCGGCTCATCATCATGGACGAACCGACTAGCTCCCTGGACAGTGCGGAGACCAAGCGGCTTTTCGCCACCATCCGTAACCTTAAAGCGGAGGGAGCGTCCATTATTTATATATCCCACCGTATGGAAGAGCTGTTCGAGATTTGCGACCGGGTGTCGATCTTCCGGGATGGTACGTATATTGACACCTGGGAGATAAAAAACGCATCAAAAGACGAGCTTATTGCAAAAATGGCAGGCCGTACGGTCAAGCAGGTGTTTCCCAAAGTGGAGTGCCCCATAGGGGAACCGGTCTTAAAGGTTGAGGGCTTAAGCGGGAAGGGCTTTAGGGACATAGGCTTTGAGGTTCACTCAGGCGAGATTCTTGGTTTTTCAGGTCTTGTGGGGTCCGGCAGGAGTGAAACTATGCGGGCGATCTTCGGCATGGATCCAATTACGGACGGCAGGGTGTATTTAAACGGAACTTGCTTAGGGATAAAAAATCCCCGGGACGCCATCAAACACGGGATTTGTATGGTCAACGAGGATCGCAAGAATTTCGGCCTGTGCCTCGGGCGCTCGTTGCGGGAGAATATATCCTTGCCCAACCTGCCTGAACGGCACCAGAAACTCATCATTAATAAGAAGCAAGAAGCGCGCGAAACCGGCGAAGCCGCCAAAACCTTGGAGGTAAAAATGGCGAGCCTCGAAGTGGAGGCCTACGCCCTTTCCGGGGGCAACCAGCAAAAGGTCGTCCTGGCCAAATGGGTGATGGCGCAACCCCAGGTGCTTATCCTGGATGAACCGACCCGGGGGGTGGATGTGGGGGCGAAATCGGAAATCCACCGCCGCATGTGCCAATTCGCCGCCCAAGGACTTGCGATCATCATGGTGTCTTCGGAACTGCCCGAAGTCATGGGCATGAGCGACCGGATTATCATCTTCCATGAAGGCCGTATAAACGGCGTGGTTACCCGGCAAGACATCCTGAGCGGCAAGGAAACGGAAAAAACCATTCTGGCTAAAGAATTTGGCCAATAACGTTGGAGGCATATATGGCGGAAGGACAGAAAAAGATATTGGGTATGGATCAAACCGAGATGAGTATTTTTATGCGCCGCTACGGCATTACGCTGGTTATGCTGTTGATGATTGCCGTGCTTTCCCTCGCCAGTCCCGCGTTTAGGACGCCGGATAATGTACTGAATGTCTTGTTACAGGTTTCTATCAACGGGATTTTGTCTATCGGCATGGTATTTGTCATGATCGCCGGAGGGATCGATATTTCCATCGGTTCCATGCTGGCCCTTACCAGTTCTGTAGCCGGTATGGTCCTTTTAAAAACCGGCAGTATTCCCCTGGCCCTTGGGGTATCCATCGCCGCCACCACAGTTGCCGGTTGTATGAACGGTCTGTTAGTGGCTAAATGCAAGATGTTTCCCTTTGTAGTTACCCTGGCGACTCAACTGGTGTTCCGCGGCTTTGGGTACTTTGTGTCCGGCGGCTACGCCCATTCTATCGAGGAGCCGGCTTTCAAAGTAATCGGTACCGGGCGGTTTTTTGATGTGATTCCCTATCCAGTGATCCTATTTTTTCTGGTGGTCCTTGCGGCGTATATCCTGTTGCATTGGACAAAAACCGGACGGTATGTGTACGCAGTGGGCGGCAATATAAACGCGGCCACCGCTTCGGGGGTTAATGTTTCAAAAACCTTGATCCTCACCTATGTGTTATCCGGTATATGCTGTGGCATCGCGGGCATCATTATGACCAGCCGCATAAACGCCTCCCAGCCTAACATCGGCATCGGCTACGAAACGGACGCGATAGCGGCCTGCGTCATCGGGGGCGCATCCTTTGCCGGCGGACTGGGCACCATACCAGGAACCGTGGTGGGCATCATCATTATCGGGCTTATCTACAACGGTATGAATCTCTTAGGCGTCAGTTCCTACTGGCAGACCATGATGAAAGGACTTTTGATCGTCGCTGCGGTCATGCTTGACCTTTTGCTGCACAAGAAAAAATAAGCGGTAAGGCGTATACCGCTGCCGGTATGGGGCAGCGGACATTATAGCAGGCATTTTTGTTTTTATGGAGGAATAGTAATGAAGAAACTGTTTGTTTTGATTGCGGCGGCGGCCCTGATCCTTTTAATTTCGGGGTGTCAAAAAAAGTCCACAGGGCCGGTCATCGGGTATATCTGTAAAAATACCACCGACACCTTCGCTATTGGCTATAACAACGCGGCCCGGGCGAAACTGGAGGAACTTAAAAAAGACGGGGTTATCGCCAATTACTTTTTCTATGACGGTCAAAGCGATCCGGTTGTCCAGATCTCGGTAATGGATACGGCGGTAAGTCAGGGCTGCACCTATATCGTCTTTCTACCGGCAGAGGCTGCGGGAAGCGCGCCGGTTCTCGATAAGGCCAAGGAAAAGAACATTCCTGTGGTAGTAGTCAACTCCCGAACCACCAACACGGACGCTCTTGCGGCGGCTTATGTCGGATCCGACGATGTGCAGGCCGGGGAAATGATGGCCAACTTTGTCCTTGAGCAGATTCCCCAGGGCGGCGGCTTTGGCCATATCCAGGGACCTATCGGCAATTCCGCCCAGATTGAACGGGGACAGGGTATTCACAACATCATGGACAAGGCGGCTGCCTGGACCATGCTGGACGAACAGCCCGGCAACTGGCTTGGCGAGATAGCAACCCGTTTTGCCGAGGACTGGCGGACTAAGTATGGTTCGGGTCTCAACGCGATTATTTGCGACAATGACGATATGTCATCCGCCGCCCAGAACGTGATGAACGCGGCGGGTAGAAGGGACATTATCTGTATCGGTGTAGACGGCAATCCCGGCCCCTTGTCCATGATTAAATCCGGAGATCTGAAAGCGACCATTTATCAGGACGGCATTGGGCAAGTATCCAAAGGCATTGATCTTGTTGTGGATCTTATCAACGGTAAATCTGTGCCTAAAGAATCATGGGTTGATTTTGTGCTTATCACAAAAGACAACGTTGATCAGTATCTGCATTAAACGGTGCACCCAGGGGATGCCGCCGTAAAACCGGCATCCCCCCTTGCGCCAGGGATGATGAAAGGAGGTGTATATGCGTTATCTTGATGAAATTTTCGGACTTTCCGGCAAACTTGCCCTGGTTACCGGCGGGGGCCGGGGAATCGGGCAGGTTGTGGCGCTGGGACTGGCAAGAGCCGGCGCGGAAGTAGCGATTGTTTCGCGAAGCGGCGCGGAGCAAACCGTGAAGTTGATAGAACAGGCGGGAGGCACGGCGTACAGCCTTATCGCGGACGTAACCCAAGAGGCGCAGGTAGATGCAGCGATGGCGGAAATTATTAAGCGCTCAGGATCGCTGGATATTGTTTTTAACAATGCCGGCGTCTGTATCCATAAAGATACGCTTGACGCGAGTATTGCTGAATGGCGGGAGGTACTGGACAGCAACCTTACGGGTGAATACATCGTGGCCCGTGCCGCAGGCAGAATTATGATTAAAAAAAACATTAAAGGCAGCATCATCAATATGGCCTCCATGTCGGGCCGTATCGTGAATATACCCCAATGGCAGGCTTCATACAACGCATCAAAGGCCGGCGTTATCCACATGACCCGTTCCTTGGCCATAGAGTGGGCGCCTCAGGGTATACGGGTGAACAGTCTTTCTCCTGGGTATATTGCCACGCCCATGAGCGTCGATACGCCCAAAGCCTTAAAGGATGCATGGACGCCGCTCATGCCGATGCGCCGCATGGGTACGCCGGAAGAACTTATCCCGGCGGTACTATACCTTGCCTCTTCCGCGTCGGCCTATACCAGCGGCAGCGATATCCTGGTGGACGGCGGATATACCTGCTTGTAGACCGGTGCGGACACGGGGCATTGAAGCCCCTTAGGAATTCAGGTAAGGTGAAGATTGCCATGGGCGGGTATGCGGCGGGGATAGATATAGGTACGACGAATCTGGAACTCATCTTGTTGGACTTGGAACATATCCAGGTAGTGGAACGGCTTTCCGCGCCCGTGCGCCGCATCCCCAGTCCTAACCCCTACGCCTATGAACAGGATGCGGCGGGCATAGTTGCTTCAGTAAAGGAACTGTTACGCCGGGTAAAAGAACCGCTGTCTTCTGTGGGCATTACCGGCCAGGTTCACGGTATGGTGTATACCGATGAAGCCCTGCGACCCCTGTCTCCGCTCTACAACTGGCTCGACCGCCGCGGGGTGGAACCCTGGAATAACCGCACTCCCCAGGAGGTCTTGGAAGCAAAGACCGGGTTCCGTCTCGCCCCCGGGGTGGGCCTGCTTACCCATTACGCAAACCGTCTTTTCGGCAGGGTTCCCGCAGGCGCCCGGCGGCTTATGGGCATAACCGAACTGGTGGCGGGCAGTCTCACCGGTGCGCCTCTTTCCATGACCGACGACAGTATCCTGGCGAGTTTTGGCGCTTGCGAGTGCGACGGCTCCTTGCGGACCGCCCTGATCGAGGAAGTCCTGCCTCCGGACGGCCCGGTCTTCCTGGGGTGCGCTCCCCATGGCACGGTGGCCGGCTGCCTTGCCCAGGGGGTTTGTGCGGCTGCAGGCGCGGCGGTGGCCTACCCAGTGGGGGATAATCAGGCGGGCTTTTTCGGCGTTATGCCCTATCCCGAAGACGCCTGTCTCGTGAGCATCGGCACGAGCGGTCAAATATCTTTCTTTTCTCCGGAACCACGGGCTACGTCCCTCATGGAGCTGCGCCCCTATCTGGGGAAAGGGTATCTGCAAGTCGGGGCTACTCTGGCGGCGGGGAAAAGTTACGAGGCTTTGGGGGGTCTTATACAGGAAATTATTCTTGCTTCAGGCGGCTTTATTGAAGCGGAGGGGGTGTTTGCGCTGATGGAGCAGGCTGCCAGGGCCGCAGGCGGGAACCCATCCCTGGTTTTTGAAACCACCCTTGCGGGCACCCGGCAGGACGCGGCCAAGCGTGGTTCTCTCACCGGCATTGGCTTAGACAACCTCACGGTGGG
>JAITJK010000226.1 GCA_031278935.1 Spirochaetaceae bacterium
GTTAAAACGGCAGGGTTCAACATCTCCCTGACAGTCCCGGGAACCAAGGAAAATATCCCGGCGGCCTCCCTTTTCAATCATCCTGAGGGCAATCGGATAATGTTTATCCTCCTTTCGATCCTCGACAAGATCCGACCGGTTCATATTCCATTCAAAATGGGCTTGTACCCGGTACTCCACATCGCGCAGATACGTATATATCGAAAGATCATGGCGATTAGTGCTATATTGACCGTTCATTTGCAAGACCTTCATACATTTGGATTCAGTCTGTATCTTCCGCATAACCCGAACCTTATCGATCACCCAAGAAATGGTCGGTTTCCAATAGACCGACTCGGTAATTCCTTTTATAGCTTGATAAGTTGGAATATGATAGGTACTCTTTTCCCCACCAATCTTGGTAACCGGATCGGTAAAAAGCGCGTATCTTCCCGTTATCGTAAATTCTACGTTATTATGCATATCCTACCTCCTTGAGTTAAACATCTAACCTGGTTGATCGGTCGATGACCGGTCTTAATCCAATATACTCATCATAATGTTCTCTTTCTACCGTATAAATTTCAGTATCCCGGTTTATCTCTATCCGTCTTATCACATGAAGATCGAGCAAATCTTTTAGACCTTTATAATAGATATTAACCGAATACGGTTGTGCTTCCCGAAGTAGTTCTTCCGTCCGTTTCTGGTTAGGACCGGAATGGAGTTCATTGATAATGAACTGCCCTTTTTCAAAAGGTACGATAATACCGATAGTATCAGAAGCAATAACCTCAAAGGCTTTCCATGCGCTTTCAAAGGATTGGCAGAATTGAGGGAGTAATTTAATCTTAGTACCGGATTTGCTTTCCGCCAATCCATCATATTCGCTTTTACTTTCTGTATTGAGGGAAAGCAAATTCAATATGGTATCGGTACGACCCGGAAACACTTTATACTCTAAATTCGTGTCAGAAACCTGTTCGTAAAAGTATGCAAAATACCGTGATATGAGATCAGGGTGCAAGAGGGTAGTATTAAATCGTCTGGTATCATCATGGTATTCCCGCAATATTCGTTTTGTTACTTCTTGACCGACTTTTAATTCCTTCAAAGATCCGATATGTTCCTCATGCTTAACGATATTGATGATATAGGTCTTGCCGCTTATCAAATTTCGCTGGCCATCCATGAGGAGGCCGTTCCTATTGCACCGTCCCGCAGTCTGAATAATGGAATCAAGACCTGCAAGAAAACGGATTGCCGTGTCAAAATCAATATCAACCCCCGCTTCTATAAGCCGGGTACTGATACAAACACATCTTTTTGATTTGTCGGCCAGGGTCTTTTTTAATCTTTCAATAGACTGCCTGCGGTGGGTGGGACACATATTGGTACTTAAATGTACGATCTCCCAGTCAGGATGTCTTTGAAATAGGATAGCATAGAGACTTTGCGCTTGGGGCTTAGTGTTAACCACCGTTAGAATACTTTTTTCCGGTAATTGTTCTATAAAGCCTGCAACCTCATCCAGGGTCCATCCTCCTGGTTTCGTTTTATCAATAAGCACTACCCGTTTCAAGGCCTCAAAATGTTTGGTAAGATCAGAAATCACTTCATTGGAAACCGGTAATTGAAGACTATATTTCGTATCCAGTTTATCAAATCCAGGCTGCGTCGCGGTACACAATAAAGCCGATGAGTTACCCCCTTGACATAAATACTGAAGCGCCCAGGTAAAAAGATAGGTACACGAAATCGGAAGGGTTTGAACTTCATCAAAAATGATTACCGCATTGGTAAGTCGATGCATATGGCGGATTTTTTGAGTACCGCAACCGAATAGTGCTTCAAGAAATTGTACCATGGTTGTAATAATAATCGGTACATTCCAGGTTTGTGATGCGTCAATATAATATTCGGACACATCACTTCTATCTAAATTTGAATGATGTTCCAGGACTATGCGGCCGTTTTTCCCTTTGGGATCCAGAATATCCCGAATGACATCGGCGTTCTGATCAAGGATAGAAGTATAGGGTGCAATAATAAAAATCCGCTCCTTTTCATATTTTTTCGCGTGGACCAGGGCATAACGGAGGGCCGCCAGGGTTTTACCGGCGCCGGTTGCGGCGGTTAACGTATATATACCGCTTTCCCTATCAGCGTAATCAGCACAGCGGGCGGAAACATCCCTGCGGATTTTATTCAGTTTCCCTGTTTTAGGAAATTGGGTAAGCCGGGTCTCCAGTAATTCCTGTAGCGCTTTCCAATCCGCCTTGACCATACCGGCTTCTATAGTCGGGGGAATGCCCCGGTCGTAAAACGCGCTGGAGCTTCTGTCCGCATCAATCAGGCAACTTGATAAAAACCGAGCAGTAAGCCCCAGGTTAAAAAACTGGTTTGCTTTGTTTTTTCTAATCTTCACCAAATGCCCTAAAGTACCGATAGTTTCAGCAATAAAATTTTCATCCTCAAGAATTTGATCTATCCTTTGCCTTATGGACACCTCAAGATTAGCCATCGCCTCATCGCAATGGATATCTATTTTTATAAGCCGTTCATGAAGCTTGGCAGTCCCGTCGGGCTTTATCACATCCGGCAATCCCGAACCATGGTGGTACATGATACAGGCGCCAAGAAGCTGGCCTATCAACTCTTTATCGTCATCAGTATCCTGTGTTATTCTCCGGTATAAAAATTGCCCTCCGGCACTGGCATGATCTTGCTTATCGGTAATGCTTATGGATAATTTTTTTTCATCAAGGTAATCCTGCCATGAGGTGAGATTCTTGCCTAAATCATGAAGCAATCCGAGTAATAAAGCCGGTTTCGATAAG
This sequence comes from Spirochaetaceae bacterium, assembly GCA_031278935.1. Lineage (GTDB taxonomy): Bacteria > Spirochaetota > Spirochaetia > Treponematales > Breznakiellaceae > JAIRLU01. Next base: position 2,823 of record JAITJK010000226.1, read on the forward strand.
CCAATCGCTTTCGCGAAGTATTCTCCATACATCCCCGTTTCGGTTAGATGATCGGCAAGTACTTGGTATTCCTCATCCGACGTGGTTTTATATCGGGCTTTGTATACAGTCATAATGGCTCTCCTTTCTTAAATTACTCATATTCTCAAAACTGGATTTTACCGTTAGCTAGAATCATTATGGGTTCCCTCAGAGTTAAACCCATGCGGTGTACCCTAGTCAAGTACCGAAAGTATACGGAGAGAACTCCTGCCGGATTGAACCGGTGGATTAGGTTCGTATTTTTGAACCCTTCCAGGTATCTTTAAGCCGGCCTACCGGACCCTCAAACTATCCCCATTGTCATTGGTTCCCTCAATCAAGTATGCTTAAGCCCATGAAGGTCTGGGTCAAGCTCTTAATCGGTTCTATTCTGGGTATAGTGTTGGGGAGCTTCCTCCCTTCGGTGCATCCGGCGGTCTTGACGTGGTTGCCCTGGCTTCAGGAGCTGGCCGTCCGCATAGGCCGGTATACGGTGGCGCCGATTCTCTTTTTCTCCCTGACCATTGGGGTCTATGAACTGCGCCGGGACGGGGGCTTCTGGCCTTTGGCGCTGCGGACCTTTCTGGTTATGGCAGGGAGCACCTTCGTGGTTATCCTTGGGGGAATCTGGGCGGTGCTTCTGTTCTCCCCTCCCCGGATTCCGATCCTGGTGGAGGAGCAGCTTCAGGCGGTTTCTTTGGGAAACCTGGAGAGTATCCAGGCTCTGTTTCCCTCGAATATGTTCTTCGCCCTGGTCAGCGACGGGGTCTATCTCTTTCCCATGTATGTATGTGCGTTTTTTCTGGGCATCGGCCTTTCCTACGACCGTAGTTATACCAAGCCGGTGATTACCTTGGTAGATTCCCTTTCCCGGGTTTTCTATCACATCGGCTCCTTTTTTTCGGAAATTCTGGGGATCATCATGATCGTCCTTAGCGCCTATTGGGCCGTGTCCTATCAAGAAGCCCTGTCTGGGGAAGGCTTTCGCAGCCTCATGCTCCTCTTAGGGGTGCTCAGTCTCGTACTGATCGGCCTGGTGTTGCCCTTGATGCTGTGTCTGCTTAAAGCGGACATGAAGCCCCTGCGGGTGATCTACGGCCTTTTGGGGCCGGCTCTTGCGGGTTTCTTTTCGGGGGACCTTAACTTTTCCCTGCCCGTACTGTTGCGGCACAGCAAGGAGAACCTGGGGGTCCGCAGGCGGGTCAATGCCGTAGCGCTATCCTTGTTCAGCACCTTTGGCCGTTCTGGCAGCGCTATGGTGGCTGCGGTGGCCTTTGTGGTGATTATCAAGTCCTATTCAAGCCTAGAGATCTACCCTAAAGACCTGCTTTTCATCGGGTTTAGGATATTTATCATCTCGTTCTGCCTAGCCCGCCACCCCGGAGATGGAGCCTACACAGCCCTGGCGGTGCTTTGTCTGCACTATGGCCAGGGCTATGAGGGGGGCTATCTCTTACTCAAGCCCTTGGCTTTCTATCTTATTGCGGTAGGGACCCTACTGGACACCATGATCACCGGCGTGGGGGTCTACGCCTTGGCTGAAATGAGCGGTTTACGGGAAAAAGGCCGTGTCGGCCACTCCATCTAACCACCTGCCGTGGAGGTTGCACGCTTAGAGATAAGGGCGTACAATCCTTCGTTCCTACCCCCTGTGGAGGTATCTGTCATTGCCCCAGCGTAGCGAAGTAATCCAGGACGGGACAGTCTCGTCTAGATTGCTTCGTCGTTTCGCTCCTCGTAATGACACCGGCTGCGTTAAGAATACCTTCTCCTTCATCGAATTCATCATAAAAAGGGGTCTGACCCCAATATGCCTCCCCGGTAAGTGGTTGACTCTCAGGCAAGAGAACTTTAGATTTCTAGGTATGGATGTATATGGGCCTTTGAGAATGCTGCTGTTTCTGTGTGAATTTTTTCGTCTTATTCTCCTGTTAAGTGTGTTGGCGGTGTTGGGGCCCTTGTACGGCGTTTCAGGGGGGGGGGGGCTTACGAACCAACTCTTTCCCTATATCGTGTGCCTGGTCCCCAACGCCCTATTCCCGCTGATGACCTATTTTCTTTGGATCCGCCTCTCCCTCTATCACTCCTACCTTCCTTTGTATATAGCAGGTAAAATTATCACCCTGGTAGCCTTGATGGGATGGCTCGTTTTTTCCTTTCGCGGTATCATAACCGCTTTAAATACCGGTGCACGGGGCATCTCAGGGTTTATCCTGATCCTCACCGCCGCAGATATCTTTTCAGTTATAGGAGGACTATTGTTGCAAACTAAAATAAGCCAGATGAACCGTTTGGCAGCCCAAGGTGAGGGAGGCCTTTAATGCGTATTATTCCTATTGCCAGCGGTAAAGGCGGGGTAGGTAAGTCCCTGGTAGCGGCAAATCTGGCGGTGGCCTTTGCTCGCTCCGGGAAACAGGTGATCCTGTCGGACCTGGACCTGGGGGCCTCGAACCTGCACCTTGTTTTGGGGCACCAGTCCCCGAAAGTGGGTATCGGGACCTTCCTGAACGATCCTCGGACGGATTTTGCTAAGGTTGTCGTGGAAACCGACATTCCGGGACTGCGGTTTATTCCGGGGGATACGGAAATCCCTGGGACCGCCAATCTCAAGGTCTCCCAGCGAAATGCCCTAATCCGGCGTCTGTTGGCCTTGAACGGCCAGGCGGATATTCTCATCCTGGACCTGGGAGCAGGAACCCACCAGGCTATTTTGGATTTTTTCCTTCTCTCCGGCGAAGGAATTGTGGTAACCTCTCCGGCGGTTACGGCGGTACTCAATGCCTACGTGTTTCTCAAAAACACGGTGTTCCGCATGATGTACACGATCTTTACCAAGGGAACTACGGCGTATACCTACCTTGAACAGATCCGTAAAGACGGTTCCGGCCCCCAGAAGTTTTATATCCCTAAGGTGCTGCCGGAGATCCGCAAGATCGATCCCCTTTCTTACGAAACTTTTATGAACCGTCTGCATGCTCTGCGTCCCCGGCTCATCACTAATATGCTGGATAATCCCAAAGACGCGGAGGTGGCTATGAAGATCCGTAGGTCCTGTGAAGAATACTTGGATTTACGCATCGAGCATCTGGGCGTGCTGTACCGGGACAGTATGCAGGATCCGAGCCTCGCCTCCCGGCTACCCATCACTATCTATAAGCCCCGGTCCATTCTGGCCCAGGCGATTTACCGGATTGCCGATAAGATCCTTTCGACTCCAGAAAACCAGTTTTCCCTCAGTCCTAAGGAGGTGGATGAGAGCTTTATTGAGGCAGGGGCGGAAGCGGAAGTAGATTTTGAGAGCCGCATGGAATATGTGGAAGACCTGCTGCACTCCGGGGCCCTCAGTCAGGGGGACCTGGTGGAGACCATCAAATCCCAGCAGTTTGAATTATCCAAAATCAAGAAAGAGAATAATTTCTTGAAACTCAAGTTGTCCAAGGCCATGGCTCAAGGGTTTAAGCCCTAGGCGCAAGGCCGACTGCAGGTTTCGCTGACTACAGGTCTAAAGAGGTGTCCATGTTAATCAGTATACCGTTTCCGCCGTGGTTGTCCCCGGAAATAATCCCTGGGCTTCCCATCCGCTGGTATGGGCTTATGTATATCGCGGCCTTCGGCGTGGCCTTTCTGCTGTACCGGAAACAGGTACGGGAACGGCATTTTCCCATCACCGACGACGAGCTTACCGGTTTGTTCCTCTGGGGCATCCTGGCCTTGGTGGTAGGGGCCCGGATCTTCGCTACCTTGGTGTATGAAACCAGCGACTTGTACCGGCGCCAGCCCTGGCTCATATTCTGGCCTTTCCGCAACGGAGCCTTTACAGGCCTGCAAGGCATGAGCTATCACGGTGGTGTCATCGGGGGCCTTACGGCCATTTTGGTGTATTCCAAGGTGAAACGCTTTGACTACCGAGAAACCGGGGATCTGTTTGCCGCGAGCATCCCCCTAGGCTACACCTTTGGCCGGCTGGGGAACTTCATCAATGGTGAGTTATACGGCCGGGTATGTACTGAGCCCTGGGGCATGGTGTTTCCCCAAGCGGATCGGCTTCCTGCTGCGGAACCCTGGGTCCGGGAGGCTGCAGCCCAGGCGGGAATAGCCATCGCGGAACAAGCGGTATGGGTGAATCTGCCCCGGCATCCTTCCCAGCTCTACGAGGCCCTGTTTGAAGGGGTGGTTTTGTGGCTTATCATCTGGGCCTTACGGAACCGGAAACCTTTTAAGGGCTTTTTAATAGGGGTCTACGGGATAGGTTACGGGGTATTCCGCTTCTGCATCGAGTATTTTCGGGAGCCCGACGCGGCTTTGGGCTACCGGATTCAGTTACGGGAAACCACCCTCCCCCCAGCGGCGGCCCATGATCTTCTTAATTTTTCCACCGGCCAGGTATTTTCCTTTGGTATGGTGGTTCTCGGCGTCTTGTGGCTCATGATTGCTTCCCGGCTTCCCAACCAGAAACCGGTTCGAGTATACTTACATTCCAGCGGCAACAGCTCGGGCAGCGTGGCAGGAAGAAAGGCCGCGCAAAAAAGCCGCAGGAAACTACGAAAAAAACTAAGGTAGGACCAAAAGGATGCGTTATTTCAGTACCCGTAGTAATGCCGAAGGGGTGTGTTTTGCCCAGGCGGCTTTGACGGGCCTTGCCCCGGATGGAGGTCTCTTTGTCCCAGAAGTAATCCCCCGCTATCCTGAGGGGGTGCGGAAGTCCCTGGGGACCATGGATTTCCATGATATTGCGGTGGAAACCATAAAGCCTTATGTACAAGGTGAAATACCCCATCCGGTTTTGGAGGACCTGGTCCAGGGGGCCTATCCCTTCAGCGCGCCCTTGATTCCTGTGGGAGACCGGCTGGTCCTGGAACTGTTTCACGGACCTACTGCGGCGTTTAAAGACTTCGGCGCCCGGTTCATGGCTCGGGCCTTCGCGTACCTCCGTCGAGGTGAGAACAAGGCCCTCCATATCCTGGTGGCTACCTCTGGGGATACGGGGGGAGCCGTGGCAGCGGGCTTTTACGGGGTTCCGGGGATTAATGTAACCGTGCTGTATCCCCAGGGTCGGGTATCGCCCTTGCAGGAACGGCAGATCGCCGGGCTCGGCGGAAACATCACGGCCCTGGCCGTAGAGGGCAGTTTCGACGATTGCCAACGCCTGGTAAAAACCGCCTTTAACGATCAGGAATTGCAAAAGAAAGCGGCCCTTTCCTCGGCCAATTCCATCAATATAGCCCGGCTCATCCCCCAAAGTATCTATTATGCCGCCGCTGCGGGGAGAGCCTTTGCGGGCATAGCTGATCCGGTCAAGGAGGGTAGCCCCTGGGCAGCTCCCGGTCCACAGGTTCCTGAAAAGCCGGTTCCCGGCCCGGGTCAGGCCATCACCTTTTGTGTACCCTCTGGGAATTTCGGCAACCTCACGGCGGGGCTGTACGCCATGAAGATGGGCGCCCCCATAGCCGCCTTCATCGC
>JAITJK010000231.1 GCA_031278935.1 Spirochaetaceae bacterium
CAGCCCTTCCGGGATGATCTGCCCATCGAATCGGTGAATATGCTGGCCGTGGACGGGATGTTCACGGGCCGGGGCTGGACCCAGGAGTATTACAACAAGGGACTCGCCTTATGGGAGAACTGGGCGGAACTCAGGATGCCCCTAGTTCCGGGGATATTGGCCTGGGACCTCCTCTTTTTCGACGCTGCGGCGGTGAAAGAAAGCCCCTGGGCCTTTTTCAACACCTTGCAAATGGAAGATATGCGCTTTAGTTTGGGTACGGGCTTGCGCTTTACTATACCCCAGTTTCCCTTCAGGATTGGGTTTGCCAAACGCTTCAAAGTGGTGGACGGTAATCTTGAGTGGCAGGAGGGTGGTATTGGGGGCTTGGACTTCGTGATTTCTTTTGTGCTATCCTCGTATTAACCAAAGGATATGGCGCAAGGGGTAAAGGGGGGAGAAGCATGAAACGCGGGGGACGACTGAAAATAGGGTGGCTTGTGGCGCTGCTTCTCGGCGCGGCCTTCGATCTTAACGCCCAACAGCTGACCCGGTTTGCGGTGGTGGACCTTTCCCAGGTCTATATGGCCTTTTTCCGGGATTCCCGGTCAGTTCGGGAATGGGAGGAGCGCAGCGCCCTGGTGCAGACGGAAATCGACCGGATGAGCCGGGAAATTCAAGACCTAAAAAATTCCCAAGTGAGCGCGGAAAACCGGGGGGACCGGGAACAGGCCCTGCGGTTTGAACATGAGGCGTACCGGAAGTCGGAATACCTTAAAGAATACTATAAAATCAAGACCGCCGAATTGGAGGATCAAAAGAGTAAACTCACCCAATCCGGCTCTTTCTTGAATCAGGTGAACAATGAAATCCGCCTTATCGCCGAAAGTGAGGGGTACAGTATGGTGCTTACCTTGAAAGAGAATACCGGGATCCTCTGGTATAGCCCGACGGTGGATATTACGGATAAACTTATTCAAAGCCTGCGTTCCAAAGCAGGTCGGTAACGCCGCAGGGCTCGGCATGGGTCATCCCAAGCCCTCAAGGAGGAGCTATCAGTTCTGTCCAAACCAGTCCGATGTTGGAGCAATACCGGCGGATTAAACGGGAACACCAGGGGGAGGTGGTTTTTTTCCGTCTGGGTGATTTTTACGAAATGTTTTCCGAAGACGCCATCGAAGTTTCGGCCCTGCTGAATATCACCCTCACCAGCCGTAACGGTCTGCCTATGTGCGGTGTTCCCTATCATTCGGTGCGCTCCTACATTGCCAGGCTCTTAAAACACGGTAAAAAAATCGCCATCTGCGAGCAAATCACCGAGGCTGCCAAGGGCAAGACCCTCATCGACCGGCAAGTAGTGGAGGTTATCACCCCGGGAACCACGGTGGATGAGTATTACCTGGACAAGGGAAGCCCGAACTATTTGGCGAGTCTGGCTACAGACGGTGGTAACGCGCTTTCCTTTGCCTATATTGACTTGTCTACCGGGGATTTTCATGTTACCGCCTTTCCCAAGGACGAGGGGGTGGAACACCTGCGCCAGGACTTGGAACGCCTTCAGATCCGAGAGCTGATTCTCCAAGAGTCTCTGTTGGAAGACTGTGGCCCCTTGGAGGGGGCCTTGGGAGACCGCCCCGGTTTAGTGATGAATCGCTGGGCGGATTGGCTTTTTGATCCTGAGCGCAGCCGGAAACGACTGGAGAAGCAGTTCGGCACTTCCAATCTCAAGGGTTTCGGCCTTATGGAGGGGATGCCGGAAATTATCGCCGCTGGGGCCTTGTTGTACTACCTGGACGATACGGCGAAAACCCTGATCCCCCATGTCCGGGCCATCCGGGTCTACCGGGATACGGAATACGTGGGGATTGACGAGGCCACCCAGCGGAATCTTGAAATTCTGAAAAACGTACGGGACGGGGATGTCAAGTTTTCGCTCTTTGAAGTCTTGGATGAAACCCGCACCTCCATGGGACGGCGGCTGCTCAAGCGCCGGATCCTGCATCCCCTACGGAACCTAGAACTTATCCATAAGCGGCTGGACCTGGTGGAAACCCTGTACCAGGATCAGCGGCGCTTAGGCTCCTTCCGGGAGTTTTTAGGGAGAAGCCCCGACTTGGAACGGCTCTGTTCCCGGCTTGCCATGGACCGGGCCCATGGCAAGGATATGTTGGCCATTAAGAACGCCCTGGTGCTTTTTCAGGCTATCCGAGCCATGGAGGAAGAACTGATCGCTGCGGGTATGCCCTTGAGCTTTGAAGCCGAGGAGGCCGCGTCCCTAGATGCTGCGGGCCTGCGGCAGCTCATGGAATTACGGGATTTGCTGGAAACCGGCCTTGCAGAAGACCCATCCATCCTCCTTACCGAGGGGAACCTGATCCGTGAGGGGTATAGCTCGAAGCTGGACGGCCTGCGCCGGCTGAAAGACGACGGGCGGCAGCTTTTGGAGGCATATCTTGAGGAAGAACGGGAGCGTACGGGGATTCCCAGTCTCAAAATCCGGTACAACCGCCTCATCGGGTATTTCTTTGAAGTTACCAAAGCCCAGCTTGCCAAGGTCCCCGCTCATTTTATCCGGCGTCAGGGGGTGGCCACGGGGGAGCGGTTTACCACAGACCGGCTGGGGGAACTGGAATCGGGGATCAACGGCGCCTCCGAGCAGGTGATAGAGCTTGAGAAAAAGCTCTTTTTGGAGTTACGGGATACGGCCAAGGCCAGTTTGGGAGTCTTAGCCGCCGCAGGACGGCGTATGGCAGAGCTGGACCTGGCCCAATCTTTGGCCCGGGCCGCTACCATCCGAGGCTGGATCCGTCCGGTGGTGGATGAGGAAAACCGGCTTGAGATTCTTGAAGGCCGGCATCCGGTGGTGGAAGCCCACGTACCCAATGGGGAATTCATACCTAATGATATACTCCTTGACGGCAATGGTGTATCTTTTGCCTTGATTACGGGCCCCAACATGGCGGGGAAGTCCACATACCTCCGCCAGGCTGCGGTGCTGACGATCATGGCCCAGATGGGTAGTTTTATTCCCGCCCGGGAGGCCCGGATCGGAATGGTGGACCGGATTTACTGCCGGGTTGGGGCTTCGGACAATCTTGCCCGAGGGGAATCCACCTTTCTTGTGGAAATGAACGAGACCGCCTATATTCTGCATACCGCCACGGAACAGAGCCTGGTGATCATGGATGAGGTAGGCCGGGGAACCGGTACCAATGACGGCCTGGCCATAGCCTGGGCGGTGAGCGAGGAATTGCTTAACCACCTTAAGTGTCGTACTCTCTTTGCCACTCATTTCCATGAGCTGTCCCGCATAGTCCATCCGCGCATGGCCAACCGTTCCATGGAAGTGCTGGATCAGGGGGGAGAGATCATCTTTTTGCGGAAGCTCAAAGAGGGGCCTGCGGCGGAATCCTATGGCCTGCACGTAGCCCGACTTGCAGGCTTAAGTGAACGGGTTCTTTACCGGGCGGCGTGTATTCTGGAGCGCTTGGAAGAGAGCGGTCGGGCCCTGCAAGAGGTCTTGCCCCAGGACGCGGGGGATCAGGCCCTTCCCGCAGAGCCCGGCACGCCTTCGCAGTCTGGGGAGGCGTCCTTGAGCGCGCGATTGCTTGCCGAGCTTACGGAGCTGGACCCGGACCGGATAAGCCCCTTAGAGGCCTTGCATCTGCTCCACACCTGGAAACAGTGGCTCACCGGAGCCCTTGCTCCTAGGAATCCCGCAAAGGGCCGAAGAACAGTCTCCCCGGAACACGGCCCATCTCTTTTTGAATCCTGGTAAACCTAATAGGGTTATGGTTAGTTTCTCATACTTACCACCTACCGTGGACCATTTGCCATGGAGTCATAATAGGGCATTAGGCGAAGGGATACGGGCCTTAACCCCACCGGCGGGCGTGCCCTTAGGCATAGCGAGGCAATCTAGACCGTGGTTGTTCGACGCGGAATGACCCCTAGCCTTGTAGATTCAGGTACCCGAAGCGGCGGAACGCAGAACCTGGGTTATGCTTCGTTAGAAAAACGCCTTTATTCTTTTCACCTAAATTGATACTCTCCCTATTTTGAAAAATAATAAGTGGTTCCGGTTCGTTGGTTTTGTAATTCGTCTTTATGTACTATAGAGTTGTTTAAAAACTGAAGTTTTTAAACAACTTCCGCTGAAAAATAGCAAAATGCGGAGCATTTTGCAGGACTTGTTCGATAACCAACCGGGTTATTGAACAAGTCCTATATTATTTTTCTAATTTATAGATAAAGATATTCAGTAACAGTGAATATCGCGGGTACCTTGTTCGGCAAGACTGGAAAGATTTCTGCATCCGCGAAACGTATTATAGGTGGTTTCCAGAACCTGAAGTTTCCCAATTCTTTTAACATTGCCTTCATTTCATTCAGAGAACTGACACCTTCGGACTGGTAATAGCGGCGTATTTCTCTAAATCATTGACCAGAGGAGACGAGAAAATTGTTTACAATGACGCGCCACAATACCTGAACCGGTAAAAACATCCGGGAGCCATCAGCTCCATGAAGGCCATCGTTACAGGGATAGTGGTGCTGCGGATCCTAAGTTCTGTCCGGCGATTCGGCGCCAGCCCCCGCTACGCCTCCACGGCGGGTGGCATGGCCTGTGGACCGCAGGTGTGAGATTTGAAAATCCGGTGAATTTGTTCTTCCAAAAAAAGCAGAGAACCCCGTTCCACCTGATACCGGTAAAAGAGGGGCCCCAAGTGCGGATCCTCGGCGCTGAGTAAGGCGGCTTCTTCCTGGGAGGCAAAAAGTGCGTAGTTAGAGGGCAGAAGCAGGCGGTTGCAAGCCTGGATCACCGCCGCGATGCCGTCACGATCCCCAAAGAACGCCTGCTTCACCGGCGCTTTCAGCTTTCCGTATACCCCGCAGGCTCGGAGCATCAGTTGGGCGTACCGTTCGCTGGCGGTAATGATCCCCAGACGGGTTTCCTCAGGCAGCGCGGCCAGTTCCAAGGCTGTGTCCGTAGCCACCGTCATAACCAGGCGGCAGGGATGACTACCGGGGATCATCTTGCCCATAAGGTCCTGGTAGTGGGTGGAAGTGGTAACCACCAAGTCCACTGGGGGGTCAAAGTGACCGGGGGATTTCAACACCTCGTCCAAGATATAGGTGATGACTTCCGTGTGGGGCAGCTCGGTAATTTGACTAGCCATCACCGCCAGAGCTTCGGGGTTACAGTCTACAGCGGCCACCCGGACATGGGTAAGGGTTTCTTCTCGTTCCCGGATTTTCAGATCCAAAAATATCCGTAAATCATGTAACGAAAATGAAAGGCCCTGGACTTTATCCAGCATTTCATCAATGTGTTGCAAGACTTGGGCCTTGGTACTCCCCATAGCCCCCTGAGTGGCGCAGACAAAGGTACCGCTGCCCCGGGTTTTGTGGATGAGGGCGCTTTGTTCCAGCATATCATAGGCGTGTTTGATGGTTCCTGGTGAAATACCGCTTTCCTTGGCCAGTTCCCGGACCGTGGGCAGCTTAAATCCCGCAGGGATCTTACCCAGGGCTATGTCCCGGGTGATCTGTTCCACTACCTGCTGGTAGAGCGGTACGGTTTTACGGTGGTCCAGGGCTATACGCATGGTTTCATCCTTAACATAGGCCCTATTGTAGCACAATAACCCTTGGTAAAGGCAGGACTCTAAGCAAAATACCTAGATAAAGTCGCCGCGATGTAGTATATTATCCCTATAGCATCTGTGGCCACCTACTGTGGTGGGCGAGGGTGGTTCTTGTATTAAAGGTGAACGTTGCTTTTGAGGAGTCTTTATGAAGAAAAACTTGTATTGTCCTTTCGTTTTTGTGCTGACCCTGGCGGTCTTAACCGGGGTAGGTTGCGTGTCGTCTCCTAAGCGAGGGCCGGGGGTCCAAAAAGATCTGCCGGATTTCGTTATGAATCCGCCGACCCAAGAGGACGCCCTCTTCGGTATCGGTACTGCGCGATTGTCCACGGTTAATCAGTCTATGCAGATGGCGGATGCCCGGGCCCGGCAAGCCCTGGCCTTCCAGCTCAATACCAATGTGCAGGCTATGATCACCGACTACGCCCGGGACGCCGGTACCGCCCAGAGTCAGGCCCACCTGGAGCTCGCGGAAATCGTGGGTCGCCAATTAACTCAGGTTACCTTAAGCGGCGCGACCGTGATAAAACGGGTGCAGACTAACGACGGCAGTTTCTGGACCCTTATGTCCTATAGCAAGGCCGATGCGGCCCGGGCTGCGGCAGATATTATTGACAATGAAGCCTCCCGGTACGCGGAATTTAAGACCATGGAAGCCTTGAAGATGATGGATCAGCAATTAGATCGGCTTAATACGAAGCCCGAGGTAGTAGACCAGTAACTAGGCCGGGTGTGGGGAGGAATCCTCCACACCTTTTTTGTTAAGGATGCTTCTATGCTCAAGTATGTCGTGTTAGTTCTGGGGATATTGGGGGGTTCTTGCGCCGGCGTTCCGGCTTCAGCGCCGCAGCCCCTCCCCTCGACGCACGAGGATTTTGGGTATCTCCTACCCGCTTCGAGCGAAAGTGGCGTCTTGATCTTCATCGGCGCCGCTGGAGTCCGCTTGAACCAGCAAGAAGCCATTGACCTCGCCCTAAAAGACGCCGCCCGGCGGGTGGCTTTTTTCCACCAGGTCGGCGGAACCGTGGTACACCAGGTGGAGATCGGAAGCGGTTTCTTAGATTACCATTCTGAGCAGCGTACGACCTTGGAATATGATGAGGAAGGGTATATAGCCTATCGAGAAGCCCTAGAATTCGATCCTCACCGGGATGTACGGATTGAACACCAGACGGTCTTTGTTCGTACCCGGTATCGGACGTCTCAGCGCTTGTCCCTGGCCCACCAGTACGCCCGCACGGACCAACGCCCCCAGTGGGTGGATAATCCACCCAAGGAGCTTTCCGGTTTTCGGGCCGGCGTAGGATTCGCGGGCCCCCGTTTATACCACAAGGACACGGTGATTGCCTCCTATGAAAACGCGGTTTTTGCGATTATTACCGCTATTTCCCATACGGTACGTTCCGAGATAGCAAGCGTCCAGGGTTCCGGGGGCGTTCTTGCGCCCTATTCTCAGATAAACCGCAATGAAGTCCGGGCTGCGGGCACCTTGCGGGGCTTTTACATCCTTGAAACCTGGACGGACCCGGCTACCAAGGCGGTTTGGACCTTGGCCATTGCCGAGGCCCCTTAAGGGTGGACGGGGATTCCGGTTTCGGAACAATATGCCCTTATGGTGAAACAGCCCTCCGGTTCTAGCCGCAGGTCCAACCATGGGGTCAGACCCCTCAGTCTTTGCGAGGCACAAGAGAGCAGAAATATCCACTCACTGCATCCCCGACCCTGAATTGCTGCGCTTCGTTCGTAATGTGGGTAGGTTGCTTCGTAAGGGCAGCCAGGGGAAAACGGTACTTTCCTAAGTGGCGCCTTTTGCGTATACTTCTCCTATGTACATGACAATGCGCTGGTTTGGAACCGGCTACGATGCGGTTACCTTAGCACAGATCCGACAAGTCCCCGGCGTTAAGGGGGTGATTACCACCCTCTACGGCACCCAGCCGGGAGACGTATGGGAACGGGAAGCCATAGCGGCGATGAAAGCCGAAGTGGAGGCTTCAGGTCTTACGATTGCGGGTATTGAAAGCGTCAATATCCACGACGCCATCAAGATCGGTGAAAGCGAGCGGGATACGTATATTGACCACTATATCACCACCTTGAGCCGCTTGGGGGAAGCGGGGATACGGCTTATCTGCTATAACTTCATGGCGGTTTTTGATTGGACCCGTTCGGACTTGGCCAAGCCCCGCAGTGATGGCAGCACCACCATGAGTTACGATCACCAGGTTATCGAGCCGATGGACCCAGAGGCCCTGTTCAAATCCATGCAGGCCCAATCCCAGGCCTATAACCTGGCCGGCTGGGAACCGGAGCGTTTAGTTCATATTAAACAGCTCTTTGCCCGTTATCAGGGGGTGGATGAGGAAAAGCTGTTCGCCAATCTCGTGTATTTCCTCAAGGCGATCCTACCGACTTGCGAAAAGTACGGCATCAAAATGGCCATACACCCGGATGACCCAGCTTGGCCGGTATTCGACCTTCCCCGGATTATAACCAACAAGGAACAGCTATTACGGCTTATGACCGCAGTGGATAATCCTTACAATGGGGTAACTTTCTGTACCGGCAGCCTAGGTACGAATCCGGCTAACGACCTTCCCGGTATTATCACTGCTCTCAAAGGCCGGATACACTTCGCCCACGTGCGGAATCTGTTACACACGGGCCATCGGCAGTTTGAGGAATGCGCTCATTTATCTTCCGACGGATCGATGGATATTTTTGCCATTATGAAGGCCCTTTACGATACGGGTTTTGATGGCCCTATCCGGCCGGATCACGGGCGAACTATCTGGGGGGAACGGGGTATGCCCGGTTACGGCCTCTACGACCGGGCCCTGGGGCTTTGTTATCTTAACGGCCTCTGGGAAGCCCTGGAGAAGCTAACCCCTCGGAGGGGAAGCAAGGCCTAAGGCGCGTGGGAACGGAAGCTGGCCCTCAGGGCCTGGAACCCAAACACGCCCTGGTCGTAACCGGTTCTCCGCGTCGGCGGGGAGTCATCGCGGAGCTCGTCGATTGTTTTGCCGCCCAATGGCGCGCGGAGATGCGTCCTGAAGACCCCCTGCGAATCATCTCCGCCTATGAAGCGGCGGTGAAACCCTGTATCTATTGCGGGTACTGCAAGCACACTCGGGGCTGTGTCTATGAAGATTTTCTTCCCCTGGACCAGGCTTTTCAGCAGGCGGATTTCTTGGTGGTGGCATCACCGGTGTTCTGTCTGGGATTCCCGGCTCCCTTGAAAGCTATTTTGGACCGTACCCAGCAGTATTATGAAGCCAAGTTTTCCCTGGGGATTAAGAACCCCATAGTCCGGCCTAAATACGCCTTGTTTCTGGTGGCCTTTGGTTCGCCGGATTCCCGGGGAGTCGCCATGATGGAGGAACAGCTACGCTTGGTCTTTCATGTGCTCAACGCCCGGCTGAAACACACCATTATGGCCCGGCATACGGACAAAGTTCCCCCGGACCTGCCCAATGTGAAAACAACCCTACAGGAAATCCTCCGGGACTTCGCCACCTGTCGTGGAGGCCCACCTGCTGTGGAGACGTAGCCCCTGACTGGCCACATGGTAAGGTACGAGGTCGTATCTTGCTTCGGGTTTCTGCCGCTACGCTCACCGCAGGTGCCTACGGTGAGCGGGCGTATGGGCGGCATAGGTCATTCTTTCTCCCAGTTCAACTCTACATATCCTTTTACAAAAGACCTGCCGGATTCGATGACCCCGGTGCCAACGTGTCTATCATCCCGGTACACCTGGTAGCAATTAGGGCCGCCGTGGCCTATCCACAGGTTGCTTTGTTCAACCGGTTTAATGGTCAGCTGGTACTTCTGAAACTTGAAAGGTTGTTCGGGTTTGAATTCTCCCCACAATCGTCCGCCGCCACCGTGGTAGTTACCACCCCCCTTGTTCCAGTAGCTTATCTTGTAAAACCCGTCTACCAGGGGTTCTACCACAACTCGCGTAAATACTTCCATCTGGGTTGCCTCCTTAGCAAGGATGTAATGCGATGCCTACACCTCATTTATAGGGTAATAGGATTAACCGATAGGATCCGTGTATAGTATCGGTGGGAACCTATTCCGTTATCCTTTGTCATGTCCGCCGCCGGTGCAGTTGACTTGGATTTCCGCTTTCTTGGCTAGTACGGCCTTGCGGGAACCCAGGAGTATAGAAACCGGTTCCAGCATAGGGATGTTCTCACAGAGGATCTTCACGATCACCGTCATGGGCACCGCTAAAATGAGGCCCGCAAAACCCCAGAGCCAGCCCCAGATCATCAGGGACAAAAGCACCGCAATCGGGGCGATCCCCAAATTATCCCCCATGATCTTCGGCTCCAAGATATTCCCGATGATCATGTTGATCCCCAGCATAATCAGAACCGTAGCGATGATCGGGGCGGGGTCCGGCCAGAATTGCAGCAGCGCAAAAAGCCCAGCTCCGGCCCCGACGGCGATGCTGCCGATATTGGGGATAAAATTCAGCGCAAACTGAAGCAGCCCCCAGATTACCGCAAACTCAAGACCCGTAAGACTCAAGCCGATGGTAACCGCCATACCCGTGGCCAGGGAAATGAAAAATTTCGCCGAAAGATAGCGGCTTATCTGGCGCACTACATCGGCAAGGATCTTCTTAAGCTGTCCGGATCGTTTATGCTCAAAGGCAAGATCGATTTTATCCTTGAAAAAAGCCGTCTCCAAAAGTACAAAAGCCATGATCAAAACCACCATCAGGGCTTCCCGCAGCAAGGTAATAAGCCCGTTGGACAGGGACAAGGTTATATCCCGGATTTTGCTTCGCACCCCCCACTGACTCCAGAGGTTGTCTAGAAAACTCAGCCGCTGGTCATAGGAAAACTCAAAAAAACCCGCAAGACTTACATAGATATCGGTTAAGCGCCGTTCGTAGCGGGGATACACCGCGACAATGGTCCTGGCGGAGGAAAAAAGGACCACCCCCACCAGATATAAGCCCAGAAGGATGATGCCGATGGCCAAAAAGATCGAAACAATCCGGGGTAGATACCACCGCTGTAGTAAGACAACCAAGGGATGTATGGCCATAGCTAAAAATAGCGCCAACGTAACCGGCAAAATCACCGGGGCGGTAACCCTAAGCACCAGCCCCACGGCGGCGCAGGTCATAAATCCGAGAAAAAGTACCATACCTTTCCGAGAATTCACCGGCTCCACTTCGTCTTTCATACCCCTATGATACCATAGCCTCGGATAAAAATACACGCTAAGGCACCCTTTAAAAAGCCTGCTGGGACGAGAGTGAGTATATTTATGCATAAACAGGGAAAAAATTGTATGATTTTTGCATAAACCCTCTTGCGCCCCAGACCGCTTATGCGGTATAACCATACAAGCTCGTTCACCCCCGTTTAGGAGGGTACACGGGCCCAAATCAGTACGCTAACAGAGGAGAGGCGGGATCATGATAGACAAACAGGACGAAATTCTACGGGGGTATATTACGGAATTGGGCGCGGATATCCGCTCCCATTATACGATTGATCCTGAGGAATTTGCCCATTATACCATTAAGCGGGGATTGCGGAATTCCGACGGTACCGGGGTCTTTGCGGGGGTAACGCGGATCGGCAGCGTCCAGGGGTATATGGTATCCGACGGGGAGCCCGCGCCCATGGAAGGCAAACTCTATTACCGGGGGATCGATCTCATGGACATTGTCCAGGCCCATCGAAGCGCTGGGACCTTTGGGTACGAAGAGGTGGCCTACCTCTTGCTTTTCGGTGAACTCCCCACCCAGAGGCAGTTAGAGCTCTATAACCGGATGCTTTCTGCGGCCCGTAAGCTCCCCGAGGGGTTTACGGAGGACGCGATTCTCAGCCTCCCCGGCGCGGACATTATGAATAAGCTCACCCGCTGTATTCTGACCTTGTATAGTTTCGATTCCCGTTCGGATGACACCTCGGTGGAGAACGTGATCCGCCAGTCCATTGAACTCATCGGCCGGGTACCGGTGATCATCGCCAATGCCTACGCGGCGAAACGCCACTATTTTGATGGGGAATCCTTATTTATCCATGTGCCCCAAGAATCTCTTTCCCTGGCGGAAAACTTTCTGCACATACTACGGAAAGACAATCGCTATACCCAGGCGGAAGCCCGGCTCTTGGATTTCATGCTCATCATCCATGCTGAACACGGCGGGGGAAACAACTCGGCCTTTGCCTGTAGAACCCTTTCCTCCACCGGGACCGACACCTATGCGGCTCTGTCTGCGGCCATCGGTTCCCTCAAGGGTCCCCTGCACGGCGGAGCAAACATGAAGGTTATGGAGATGTTTACCCACATTCGGGAGCAGGTATCGGATATGCGGGACGCCGATGCGGTCTACGCCTATCTTGAGCGGATTCTGAACAAAGAGGTTTTTGATCGTTCCGGGAAGCTCTACGGCCTGGGCCACGCGGTGTACACCAAATCAGACCCCCGGACCGTACTCTTGAAGCAATTCGTCCATTCTCTGGTGGAAGAGACGGCGTCTTTCCCGGCGGAAGGCCGTGGTGTGGGGAACCAGCCCCTTACGGCCTTGGGGGAAGACTTTGCCTTGATGCAAATCATTGAGGAGCAGGGAATCCGGGCCTTGCAGAAGCGGCTGCACAATCGCAAGGTGATCTGCGCGAATGTGGATATGTACTCAGGCCTGGTATACCGGACCTTGGGCATTCCTGAGGAGCTTTTTACCCCGATTTTTGCCGCAGCCCGTATGGCTGGCTGGTGCGCTCATCGTATGGAAGAGCTTATCTCCGGTGAACGCATTATCCGCCCGGCCTACCGTGCGGTAACTCAACGGACCCCCTATGTTTCCTTACACCTGCGGTGAGCCTAGCGAGGGACCGTACAGGTGAGGGATCGGAGCGCACGGAGCGCTATAGCGCGGTTTTAGTTCTCGAAGGTCTGACCCTATATTGTAGGTGAGTTCGACGGGAAGGAAAAAGGTTCGCTCATTATGCGAATGAACGTTTATTGTTATGCATACCGTCAGTACGAGCGTAGTGAAGCAATCCCGTGCAGGTACCGCACGGATGGATTGCTTCGTCCCCTAACTCCACGACTAGCCAGGAACTATGCTTCCACGGCAGGTGGTGAAAATCTTCTTGACACCCCAAGAGGCGCATAGTACCCTAAGTGATTATTTAAGGAGGGTCTTATCAAGACTATGGAGAAACACGTGAAAAAAATGCTTGTATGGGGAGTTGCAGTGGCCCTGGCTTTTAGCGCGGCGGGCTGCAATAAATCGAGTTCCGAGGGTTCCGCTTCCAAGGGAGGGGCAAAAACCTTTACCTTGAAAATGTCCACCCAGTTGAACGAAACCAGCCCCATTGTAGAGGGCTTTAAGGTATGGGCCAAGAACGTGGAGGCCAAAACTAACGGAGGTCTGGTCATCCAGGTGTATCCGTCCGCCCAGTTGGGGAATGACGAGGATGTGATCGAGCAGGCCATTCAAGGGGTGAACGTGGCGGTACTCACCGACGGCGGCCGCATGGGCAATTACGTCAAGGAAATCGGTATTATCGGTATGCCTTATATAGCGGATACCTATGATGAGCTCGCAGGGATTACCCAGACCAAGATCTTCGCTTCCTGGGAAGAACAGCTGGCCTCGGAGAACGGGATCCGGGTTTTGGCCTTTAACTGGTACGACGGCCCCCGGCATTTTCTCACCAATACGCCGGTTACAAGCCCGGAGGACTTAAAGGGCCAGCGCATTCGAACCCCCGGCGCGCCGGTGTGGGCCAAGTCCGTGGAGGCCATGGGGGCGACTCCTATTGCTATGGGCTGGAATGATTCCTATAACGCCATTCAGTCCAAGTCGATTGATGGCGCCGAAGCCCAACATACCGCGTCCTATGGCGCACGGCTTTACGAGGTGGTTAAATACATCAATAAAACCGCCCATTTCCAGTTGGCTAACGGGATTATTGTGGGAGAGAAATGGTTTGCCAAGCTGCCTGCGGAGTATCAGGAGATTCTCGTGAGCGAATGCCGGGCCGCAGCCGCAGAAAACGCCCGGCTAGTGGAACAGGTGGCGGATGATTATGAGAATCAGATGATCGACAAGGGTATGGTAGTGGTGATGCCGGACCGGGAAGCCTTTAAAGCCACCGCAGAAGCAGCCTATACGGCCCTGGAGTTCACGGCATTGCGGGATCAGATCTACGCGGAATTAGGAAAATAATTTTTTACATAGACCGGGCGGCCGACCCTGTGGCTTGAAAGGCCCAAGGCGCAAGGCCCCGGCAGGAGGCTCTG
>JAITJK010000233.1 GCA_031278935.1 Spirochaetaceae bacterium
GTGCTTTCCAAAGAATTGATCGAGGCGGCTCGTATTGATGGTGCCGGGGAATTCCACATTTATAACGCGGTAGTGCTGCCGATCTTGAGTCCCGCCCTCGCGGCCCAGGCCATTTTCGCCTTTGTGGCCAGCTGGAACAACTTCTTCACCCCCTTCGTACTTATCTCGACTCAGAAAAAGTACACCCTGCCTATGCTAGTGCAAGCCTTGCGGGGGGACATTTACCGGACCGAATACGGTGGAATCTACCTGGGCATTGCGGTGTCCATTGTTCCGGTCATCCTTTTCTATGTGTTCATGTCCCGGTTCATCATTTCCGGCGTAGCCATGGGCGGCGTCAAAGAATAACCCTTGCGGTGAGCGTAACCAGGGACCCCGTGGTTAGGGATAAGGGTATTACCCCCCGGCGGGCGTTCTTTCGTTCTCTTGGGGTCGACCTGCCAGGGGTCAGACCCCTTTTTTATAGTATAATCTGGGTTTAATAAACCTGAGCGTATGCCTAACGCACCCTGTTGATCTTTGCTGCACGTAGTCCGTATCGTTGCTTGGAGTCTCAATACGCCTCCAAGGGCAGGTGGGAAATAGATGCGGATGTGCTATGATCAGTCTATGCGTAGGATAAGTACCAGAACCAAGGCAGCCCGCCTCAGTATTCGGGCCCTGGCCCTGACGGCGATTTTCACCGCCGCGCTCGGGGCGCCCCGCCTCGTCGCCCAGGAGCCGGTGAAACTCGCCCTTATCCCGGATCGACCCCGACCCGGAGAACCTGTAACCTTAGGCATGACCCTAGGGCCTGATGGAGTCGGCTACAATCCGAAGGCGCGGTTTCAGGCAGTCCTCATCAATGCCCAGGGCACGCGGATCGCCAAGGCCATGTTTTTCGATCTCCCTATGGATACGGATACCCGGTCCCTGAAAGTGGCGATTCTCACGGTGCCCTGTACCGCGCAGGCGGGAACCGCCCGGATCCAGGTGGAACATGAGGGAAAACGTGTCGGCACGATAGGCTTGGCGATTGAAAATCGCGCCTT
This sequence comes from Spirochaetaceae bacterium, assembly GCA_031278935.1. Taxonomy (GTDB): domain Bacteria; phylum Spirochaetota; class Spirochaetia; order Treponematales; family Breznakiellaceae; genus JAIRLU01. The sequence goes on from JAITJK010000233.1 coordinate 1,032, forward strand.
TGTTTCTGAGGAAATCCCTTTGGATAAGGCCAATACGGAACTCAGGCGGGATGAGGACCCGCAAAAAACTGCGGAGTCCCTGGTGTTGTGGGATATTTTGAGCCGTACCGGGACTTCGGTCTATACTACGGGTCCCTTTAGCGCCCCGGTCGCCTCTACCCGGAGAACCAGCTTCTTTGGGGATCGCCGGGTGTTTAGGTACGTAGACGGTTCAAAGGCCGCTTCGATTCATGCAGGTATTGATTACGGCGTACCTCGGGGCACCGAGGTGCGCGCCTGCGCGGAGGGCAAGGTGGTCTTTGCCCGTTCCCGGATTGTAACGGGTAATTCGGTGGTCATCGAACATCTCCCAGGGGTGTATTCCCTGTATTACCATCTGGATCGGATTTCCGTCTCCGAGGGGGCCCTGGTGAGCCGGAGTACGGTCCTCGGCCAGTCCGGGGCCACAGGTCTTGCCACGGGGCCCCATCTCCATTGGGAAATCCGGGTGGCCGGGGAGAATACGGACCCCGATGCCCTCCTTTCTCGGCCTATTCTTGACAAAGATAGGCTTTTTGATAAGATTGAGTGAAGAAGGGGATGAACATACCCCACGCTGTGGGTGTTCTTGCATCTCTTCTGGGGATACTCGCCAGGTGTATGGAAAGGAGGTGATTCTTTTTGGCGCATATCATCGTGGATGATAGTGAAGTGTTGGAAAAGGCCATCAAACGTTTTAAGCGGATGGTGGAAAAAGAAGGTATTATCAGAGAATTTAAAAAGCGGGAATACTATGAAAAGCCCTCGACCATTCTTAACCGGAAAAAAAAGGCCATTCAGCGGAAACTACTCAAAAAGTCCCGTAAAGGCAGAGCCGATTACTAGGCTCTTGGGGGATGCGGCGCTTTTGGGGTATGCCCGGGGCATACCTCGCGTCCCCCGGGGGCGATGCCTTCCGGGAGGGGGCCTTGCGCTGTGGCTGGCCCTGCTTCTCCTTTCGTGTAACTCCCTCGCTCCTACCGCCCCGACCCCCCTGCTTCATACGAAATCAGCGACCCTAGAGACCCTTTTCCCCCAATGGCAGCCCTTTGCCCCGGCTTTGAGTGCCGGAATGGACTATTGCGAGGGTTCGATTCAGTATCCAAAGCTCCGGTTTTGGGCCTTACGGGTGGATCTCACGGAATCGGCCTTGGGGATTGTGGTGAATGCAGGGGCGGCGGGACACATTCCCAGCACCAAGGTAAGCAGTTTTGTCCGGCGCTATGGCTGCCTCGCCGGGATAAATACCAATCCTTTTAGCCCCGTATCCGGGAAAGAGGGGGAAGATCGGATCATTATGGGGATAAGCGTTTCCCAAGGACGGGTTCTTGCCCCGCCGCGTCCGAACTATGACAGCTTGGTGTTTTATCGGGACGGAAGAGCCGCCATCTTGAGCCAAGGGGACCTCTCGCCGGAGGATATGGATACCATCGAGAACGCCGTCGGAGGGTTTTACGCGGTTCTCCGGGACGGCGAAGTCCTAGAAGGAGCATTTAGCCGGGGGAATGCTCGGCATCCTCGCAGCGCGGTGGGCCTATCTGCCGACGGACGACTCTTGTATCTACTGGTCATTGATGGACGGCAGCTTGGCAGCATCGGCGCCACCGAGGCGGAGGTGGGCATACTCTTACAAAAGCTCGGCGCCGCAGCGGGCCTGAATCTGGACGG
>JAITJK010000014.1 GCA_031278935.1 Spirochaetaceae bacterium
TTTTCCATAAGCCAGATACTGGTTACCCAGCTGCCGTAGATGCTCTTTTGGGGGTGGATAATATCCGGGCTGGGGTTGAAACTCACGGTATTCCCCTCTCCCACAAAGGCAATCTTGCCCCACTGCCGGGCAGCCCGGATCGCGGTCTGCCGCCCGGGATCGCTGGCGGAAGCGTCAAAGGACCGCTCCACCCCGTTGCCGCCGGTGAGGGTCTTGATCTGATCCACATTGTCGGGACCGGCAAGCAGTACGGCGTCCGCCAGGTTCAGTTTTTTTGCCAGGTCGATGCGGTAGGGATTGGACTCAATGCCGATGAGTTTCTGGGCCCCCATGGCTTTGCAGAGCATCAGAATGGCGAGTCCCACAGGACCGAGGCCCACTACCAGCACATTGTCCGTGCCGCTGACACCGACTTTATAGATCGCCTCGTAAACCGTACCAAAGCCGCAAGCCACCTGGGCGCCGTCGGCATAGCTTAACTCATCGGGAAGTTCCACCAGGTCCTTTTCATCACAGAGGATATACTCCGCCATGCCGCCGTCCCGCTGCCAGCCGTAGGCCGCCCGCAGGGGAGAGGAACAGGAGATCATATACCCCATGCGGCAGTCGTGGCAGACCCCGCAGCCGGAGATATGATACACAATCACCCGGGAACCTTTCTTAAAGCGCCTGATCCCCGGCCCTTCCTCCACGACCTGGCCGCAGGGTTCGTGCCCCGCGATAACGTTCTGGTATCCCTCGGCGCCTTTACCCGTATGTTCCCGGTAGATGGCCCGGATATCGCTGCCGCAGATGGTACAGGCCTTCATCTTAACCAGCACCTGTCCGTGTCCGGGGGTTGGAATCGGAACATCCTTAAAAACTACCGTACTGTTTCCGGGAAGGTAAGCGCCCTTCATCGTTCCCTGCATAATCTCCTCCTAAACGTAGGTCCCGCTGAATTCTTTTGCGCCCTATGCGCGGCGGGCATACTTCTTCATATCAAAATAAACCGCCACAATTATTATAGCGCCTTTTACTAATAATTGATAATAGGAGTCTATCGAAAGGAAGCTCATCCCATAGTTGATAAGTCCCATAGTAAAGACCCCGATGATCATGCCCCCCACGGCTCCGACGCCGCCGTTCTGGGAAACCCCGCCCACGGTAACCGCCGCGATAGCGTCCAGCTCCATACCGTTGGCGGTAAGGGCGTTGGCCAGGCCGAGGCGGCCAGCCTGGAGCACCCCGGCGCAGCCATAGAGAAGCCCCGCATAAAAGTACACGCACATCAGATCCCGTTCTACATTGATCCCCGAAACCCGGGCAGCCTGGACATTGCCGCCTATGGCGTAGAAATGGGTTCCCTGTTTGGTATGTTTGAGCAACACCCAGATGATAAAGGCGATAACCACCACATAGACGCCGAGATAGGGAAATGAAAAAACCGCAGGTCCTATGGAATTTTGGGCCAGGGCCTTAAATTCGGCGGTCAGGGAACCGACTATGGCGGCCTTGGTGTAGATAAGCTGAATGCCCCGGGCTATGGACATGGTTCCCAGGGTGGCGATAAAGGGGGGAAGCCGCCCGTAAGCTACCAGGACCCCGTTAAAGAGCCCGAACAGTCCCCCCGCAAGAATACCCGCCACAATGGGAATAACCAGGGGAAAGGAATGGCCGTAGTAGAGGGCCGATTCATAGGTGGGAACCTGGGCAAAGGAGGCCGCCACCGAAGCGGTAAGACACACCACATAGCCGATGGAAAGGTCTATCCCTTTGGTGATGATAATCATCCCCACCCCCAGGGAGGCAAAGGCCCTGACCGCTTCCGCTATCACGAGGGTTTTGATCGAAGCCCAGCTCAGGGCCTGGCCCCTTGTAAGGATCGCCAGGACAAAAACCAAAAAAACAAAAGTAAAGAAGGTGGTATACTTACTTAAATACTGCTTGAAATTTTTCATCACGTATCTCCCTTACACAAATTGAGTGGCAAAACGCATGATAGCTTCCTGGGTAATGTCTTCTTTCTTGAGGGCGCCCGTCAGGCGTCCCGCGCAGAGTACCAGAACCCGGTGGCTCATGCCGATAAGCTCCGGCATTTCACTGGATACCATGATGATAGCCTTACCCTGTTTCGCCAGATCCGCCATGATCGTGTATATTTCGTATTTGGCCCCTACGTCGATGCCCCGGGTCGGTTCATCCATGATAAGAATATCCGGCAGGGTCATAAGCCAGCGGCTGAGGATCACCTTCTGCTGGTTCCCGCCGGAGAGATTTTGAACCAGGGTCCCCATGCTGGGAGTCTTGGTTTTAAGCTGCTGGTTCTGTTTAAGGGCGATTTTGTTTAACTCCTTATGATTCAGGAGGCCGATCCGGGTTGTATAGTTCTCCAGGGAGGCGATTGAGGTATTGGTGGTTACATCCATCAGGGGAAAGATACCGGAGCTGCGGCGATCCTCGGTAACCAGGGCCATCCCGGATTGTATGGCGCTTTGGGGGGTGATCCTCTTTAGAAGTTTTCCGCGGACCAGCACTTCCCCGCTCTCCACCGCCCTGACGCCGAAGATGGCCTCCACCAGCTCCGTCCGCTGGGCTCCTACGAGTCCCCCGATGCCGAGGATCTCTCCCTTGCGGAGCTCGAAACTCACATCCTTGAATGACCGGGGATTTGCGGCGCTCAGATTCTTGACCTCAAGGCATATTTCCCCGACTTCGGATTCCACCGGGGGGAAACGGTGGGTAGTATCCCGGCCCACCATAAG
>JAITJK010000046.1 GCA_031278935.1 Spirochaetaceae bacterium
GAACCGTATTATTCCCGACTCATACACGGAGAACACCGTGCTCCCCTCACCGTGGCAACTTATATGGGGGAGATCCGTCTTTTTCTGGACTGGCTTGCTGAATCCCAGGAGAACCTTGAAACCCTGGATACCCAGTCGCTGGTTCGGTACTTAGAATGGCGGCGTACCCAAAAGCGCATCGGTTCACGAACCACCGCTAAAATCATCGCGGCCTTACGTTCTTTTTTTCGTTTCCTTATTGATGAGCATCTTAGGACCGACAACCCCGCGGGTATTCTGGAATCTCCCCGCTGGGGGATCCGGTTGCCCCCGGTGTTGAACCAGCAAGCGGTGGAGCGGGTGCTGGGACAGCTTGATACTCGTACCCCCTGGGGCTTGCGAAACCGAGCCCTCTATGAGCTTATCTATTCTGCGGGTTTACGGGTTTCCGAGGCGGTTTCCTTAAATCTCCGGGATATCATGTTTCCGGAAGGGCTTATTATCATCCGGGGCAAGGGAAACAAGGAACGATTTGCCATCTTTGGGGAGGAAGCGGCGTCTTGGATACACCGCTACCTCAAGGAGGGTCGGCCGCACCTGGTTGGTTCCAAGCAGAGTTCCGCCCTCTTTCTCAGCCGGAATGGTAGACGGCTTTCCCGTAAAGGTATGTGGAAGGCCTATGCTCAGATCACGGCTCCCCTAGGCATGAGTTCCAAGCTCCATACCTTACGCCATACCTTTGCTACGGACTTGTTGGCCGGAGGAGCGGACCTACGGTCGGTACAGGAGTTATTAGGCCACGCGGATTTGACCACCACCCAAATCTATACTCATGTGGATACATCGCTGCTTAGGGAGCAACATCGGCACTATATGCCCCAGTTATGGGGCCGGGCCGTCGGCAGTGAGCCTGAACCAGGGGAATCAGGTAGACTATGAAAATTAGAAAAGATGTGATCATCGGTATCGCGGTGATTCTGATCATTGGAGGAGGGGCCCTTGGGGGGCATGCATACCGGAAATACCGGTTCCGGGATACCCTGGCAAAGCGGATTGCCGAACTCGGGCCCCCGGGTGGAGGACCGCCGACCAGTATCCAGGGACTGCGGGAAGCTATAGCCTTGTATGAAGCGAAGATCGAACAACACGTAAAAGACGCCGCCCAGACAGGAACCTATTGGAAGATTTTGGCTACTCGCCTACAGGATCGAGGCCTGCATGGGGAAGCCCTGGACGCTCTGGAACGGGCTATTTACTATACCCCGGCGGATCCCTCCCCGCATTATCTGCGGGGTGTTTCCGCAGGGGTTGTGGCCAAAGCTTCTTATGGTAGTCCTGAAGTCGGCGGAGGGGATAACCGGCGACTTCGTTACTTTGAACTGGCCGAGGGAGCCTTTTTGCGGGCCATTGAGTTGGACAATGAGTATGCTCGGGCCCGGTATGGGCTGGGAATCTTGTATGTATTCGAGCTTGACCGCCCGGAAGACGCCATTCTCCACTTGGAACGGTACTTGGAACTCTCGAAAAATGAGGTAGATGGTATGTTTGTGTTGGCCCGGGCCTACTATATGACCAACCGTTATGACGGTGCCATAGACCTCTACGACCGAATCCTCCAGATCACCAAGGATCCCAAAAAGCGTTCTGACGCGGAACAGAATAAAGCGCAGGTAGTAGGGTTACTCTATGGCTGATCGAGGCTTAGTGGATATTATGATAGGACGAATTCCCCGGCTTACGTCCTCTGGACGGGTACGGTTGTGCCTCCACTGTAATGAAGAAGCGGATTTACGGGGACTTTCCAAAAATGCCATAGAAACCTTGACGGGCCGTTCCTTGTCCCAGCCGTGGGACCTGGATGCGGTGTACGCTCAAGCAGAACAGGATGCGGCGGTGGCCCGTATGCGGGGTATCGGTTATGTTTCCTATGTGAGTCCCCAGTATCCGCCACTGCTTCGGGAGATCTATGACCCCCCGGCGATCCTGTTTTATCGGGGACGGCTTCCCAATCCTGAAGTGCCCATCGTGGGTATCGTCGGCACCCGGCGTCCTTCCCCGGCAGCTTTGACCCAGGCCTACGCTATGGCTAAGGCCCTAGGGTATGCGGGGATTCCAGTGGTTGCAGGCCTTGCCCTGGGTATTGATGAGATGGCCCACCGGGGAAACAGTGATGGTGGCGCCCCCACCATCGCTGTCTTGGGTTCGGGCTTGGACGAGGTCTACCCTGCGGGAAACCGGCTCCTAGCCCGGCGTATTGTGGAACTGGGCGGAGTGTTGCTCAGTGAATATCCGCCGGGAACCACCCCGCAGAAATGGCATTTCCCCGCCCGGAACCGGATCATTTCCGCCCTGGCTCGGGGGACTGTGATTGTGGAAGCCCCCGCATCTTCCGGGGCCCTCATTACCGCGTGCTTTGCTCTGGAACAGGGCCGGGACCTCTGGGTGGCTTCATCGGGAATCGCCGCGCCCAATGGTGTAGGGACCCGAAAACTCGCCAATGAAGGGGCTAAGGTGATTTCTTCCGCCGGAGCCATCCTCAAGGAATGGGGTATTACCCCCAAAGAAGCGCCGGGAACTCCGGGAGGGGAACAAGAATTCAGTGTTTCCGCATGGACCACTTCGCTGGCTCAGACTTTACAGCTTGGATACGAGGACCGGTGAACCTATGATGACTGTAGAAACCGACAATTCTCCTGTTCTGGGGAGAAAAAAACGCGCCACCTCTTTAACCGCTGAGGCTGGTTCTGGGGAGAGCCGGGAAAGTCAAGGGGATAAGCCGGCTAAAGAACGAAATAAAAAGACACAGAAGGGGAAAAAGAAAAAAAGGATACTCGTGATTGTGGAGTCTCCGGCCAAGGCAAAGACCATTGAAAAGTATTTAGGCGCTTCGTATACGGTAAAAGCTTCCATGGGGCATCTCATCGACCTGCCCAAATCTCGGTTAGCCATTGATGTGGCCCATGATTTTGAGCCGGAATACATCACGGTCCGGGGAAGGGCGAAAATTCTCAAGGAACTTCAAGGGGATGCCAAGAAGTCGGATACCGTGCTCCTGGCCAGTGATAATGACCGTGAGGGGGAGGCCATTGCGTGGCACCTGCGTAAGGCCATCAACGCCAAGGCTGATAAGGTGTCCATCCAGCGCATCGCCTTCAATGAGATTACCCCGGTGGCCATTAAGGATGCAGTGGCTCATCCCGGCTCCATTGACGAGGCTAAGGTAAACGCCCAGAAAGCCCGACGGGTTCTGGATAGGCTAGTAGGCTATAACCTTTCTCCCTTGCTGTGGAAGAAGGTGAAGAACGGACTTTCCGCCGGACGGGTGCAGTCGGTGGCCCTGCGGCTTATTTGTGAGCGAGAAAAGGAGCTTGAGGCCTTTATTCCCGAAGAATACTGGACCCTGGAAGCGGATTTTATGGTGGGCAGGTCCCGGTTCACCGCCCAGCTCGTAACTTGGCAGGGGAATAAGCCGGTATTAAAAAACGATGCGGAGGTGAAGGCAATCATCGGCGAGATCGCTGGGGTGGATTGCAAGGTTTCGGATATTCGGGAGATCGACAAGACCGTGCGGCCCAAGCCGCCCTTTACGACTTCTCAACTACAGCAGGTTGCGGCGAACCGTTTGGGCTTTACCAGCAAAAAAACCATGCAGGTGGCCCAACAGCTCTATGAAGGGGTGAATATCGGCGCTTCCCGGGTGGGGCTTATCACCTATATGCGGACCGATTCGGTGCGTATATCCCAAGTTGCCCTGGAGGAGGTTCGCTCGTGGATCCACGAGCAGTATCCAACGGAACTTCCCGATAAGATCGTGGAGTATACTTTGGGTAAAAAGGCCCAAGACGCCCATGAAGCCATCCGGCCCACCTATGTACGGTATACCGCCGATGCCATAAAGGAGCATCTTTCCCGGGATCAACTCCGGCTCTATACCCTTATTTGGGAACGCTTTGTGTCAAGCCAAATGAAGGCCGCGAAAACCCGGACTGTGAGTACCGACATTCAGGCCGGAGCCGGGGTATTTCGAGTCTCGGGGACGAAAATCATCGAAAAAGGTTTTTATATGGTGATGAAGCTCCTCCCCTCTAAGGAAGAGCGGGGGTATGGTTATCCTTCCCTCCAGATAGGCGATCCGGTACTCATGGACACCTTCTACCCAGAACAGCATTTCACCCAGGGACCGACCCGGTATACCGATGCTTCTATGGTGAAGACTCTGGAAGAAAAAGGGATAGGCAGGCCCTCTACCTATGCCCCTACCATCTCAGTATTGCTGGACCGGTACTACGTAACCCGGCATAATAAGCAGCTGGTTCCCACGGTTTTGGGTCGGCTTATCTGCGATATGCTGGTGGAATATTTTCCCGAGGTGGTGAACCCCACCTTCACTGCTTCGATGGAAAACAAACTGGACGCGGTGGAAGAACAGCAGCTACTCTGGTCCGACATGATTAAGGAATTCTATGATCCCTTCAAGGATCGGGTTGAAGAAGTAGGGAAAACCCTAGAATCCTTTAAAGGCAGCCTGGACGAAGTGACGGATCAAACCTGTGAGACCTGCGGAAGGCCCCTGGTGAAAAAGCTGGGCCGTTACGGGTTCTTCCTGGCCTGTACGGGGTTTCCTGAATGCCGGCATACCAAATCTCTACCTTTGGCGAAGTGCCCCCACTGCGGCGGCGATATTGTAGCCCGGAAGACCAAGAAGCGGGGCAAGGAGTTCTACGGGTGTACCAATTATCCTCAGTGCGACTTTATCAGCCACTTTAAACCGATTAACCAGAACTGTCCCAAGTGCGGGCAATTCATGGTGGAAAAATACGACAAGAAAAACGGCTCCCACAAGGCCTGTATCAACCCAGAGTGCGATTATCTTCATTCCAGCGATGATTCACTGGACGAGCTAGTCCAAGCCTCCCTGGAGGAACCGGATCATGGGGAATAAGCGGGAAAAGCCGCCTCTTCCGCCGATAATAGAACGTTACCTGGTGTATCTCGCTTCGGTGCGGGGGATGGCGGTTCGGACTTTGGAGGCATACCGGTTGGATCTAGGGCGCTTTGCCGGGTATTGCCAAAATCGGGGAATCCTGGCCGAAGAGGCGACCCGCCAGGAGGTGCGGTGTTTCATGGTGGATATAAGTGCGGAGGATAAGGCGGTGGTAACGGTGAACCGGAGCCTAGCCTCGTTGCGGGGTTTTTACCGGTGGCTGGTGCGGTTTGGGTACCGCAAGGATAATCCCACGGAGCTTATATCTTCCTTGAAAACCCCGAAAATCTTGCCGGTTTTTCTCTGGGTAGAGGAGATGGCCGCCTTTGCCGCCCTGCCGGATCAAGCCCAGATTTTGTGGCCGGTGCGGGATAAGGCGTTGCTCTTAACCCTGTATTCCGGGGGGCTTAGGATATCCGAAGCGGCATCCATGAAGATGGGCCGCTTGGCTGCGGACTTGAGTGGCGCCCGGATCATTGGGAAGGGGGATAAGGAACGGTACGTGTTTTTTTCCGGTGAAGCGGTGCAGGCCTTAAAAGCCTATCTGCCCGTCCGGGAGGAAAAGCTGCCCCAGGAAAACCTTAACGACTGGCTCTTCCTCAACCAGAAGGGAGGAGGCTTATCCGTGAGCGGGGTGCGGTGGATTATCTACCAATATGCCCTGCGCTCAGGATTGCAGAAACGTCTGCATCCTCATGCCTTGCGCCATAGCTTTGCGGCGCATCTGGTAAATGCGGGTTGTGATGTCCGGGTAGTACAAGCCCTTTTAGGCCATGAGAGTATCGCCACTACCCAGCGGTATACCCATGTGAACATGGAACGCTTAAAAGCCGTCTACGCCCAGGCTCATCCCCATGGCCGTAAGTGATCTGGGGACGCGTCCCCCGCGCTGGAAGGTCCGGTGGGCGATAACCGGACACGATAAAGATACTATGAGGGAAGGAACGATAATGAAAGAAGATACGCATAAGATTCGAAGCACCACCGTACTGGTGGTACGTAGAGACGGCAAGGTTGCTATGGCCGGGGATGGACAGATAACCATGGGTGAAACGGTGATGAAAAACAACGCCCGTAAGGTGCGGCGGCTCATGGAGGGCAAAGTCCTGTGCGGATTCGCCGGGGCCACCGCCGATGCCTTCACCCTTTTCGACCGTTTCGAGACGAAGCTCAAGGAGTATTCCGGGGATCTGGCTCGGGCCGCAGTAGAACTGGCCAAGGATTGGCGTACTGACAGGTCCCTTAGGCGGCTTGAAGCCTTGCTTTTGGTGGCGGACATTCACAAAACCTTGCTCATATCAGGTACCGGAGATGTGATTGAGCCTGCGGAAGACGCCCTGGCCATAGGGTCGGGAGGTAACTATGCCTATGCCGCAGCTTTGGCCTACTTGGAAGGCAGTTCCTTTTCCGCGCGAGAAATCGCTGAAAAGAGTCTTGCCATAGCGGGAACAATCTGTATCTATACGAATGGACACACGACCCTGGAGGAGTTAGCGTAATGAGGAGAAATATATGAGTAGTCAATCTATCGACAAGAAACATGAACTATTTGTCAAGAAAAACAGTGAGAAAAATTTGGATCGCCTAACCCCCCGGGAGATTGTCGCTGAGTTAGATAAGTATATCGTGGGGCAGAAAAAGGCCAAGCGCGCCGTGGCCGTGGCCCTGCGGAACCGGATCCGCCGCCTACAGTTGGAAAGTGATATCCGGGAGGATATTGCCCCAAAGAATATTCTTATGATCGGTCCTACTGGGGTAGGTAAGACCGAGATTGCCCGGCGCTTGGCTAAACTCGCGGGCTCTCCCTTCATCAAAGTGGAGGCTACCAAGTACACCGAGGTAGGCTACGTGGGCCGGGATGTGGAATCCATGATCCGGGATCTCATGGCCGCAGGAATCCAGATGGTGAAACAGGAGATGCAAGAATCCGTAACCGTAGAAGCAGAGAAACGGGCGGAAGAGGCCTTGTTGGACCTCCTGTTGCCGGGAACCAGTAAGAAGCGTAAAGAGCCTAAGCCCCAAGCCCGACCTGTGGTGCGGCCTATGGGAACCTTTTCCATTCCCGATACTAATGGCGGAAATGGGCCTTCCCTCGTGGGGGCGGCGATTCAAGTGGGCATCCCCTCGATGCTGCACAACCCTCAAGTAGGCGGAGAAACGGGCGCGGAAGATGCTGAAGATTCGGAAGGGAAAGATACAGTTTTAGAAGATCAGGCCCAAGAGGAAGTCGCATCGGGGAAAGACGCGTCTACCCGGGAGAAATTTCGACGGATGCTTCGGGAAGATAAACTGGAAGATCGGATCGTGGAGATTACCGTAACCCAGAATCCCCAGTTCCCGACTTTTGAGATGATGGGCGGTAGCCTAGAAGACCTTGAATCTAGCCTTTCGGGAATCGCGGGTTTTTTCGGTGGGGGAAAAAAGAAGAAACTCCTCACCGTAAGCCGGGCCCGGGAGATTCTTAAAGCGGAAGAATCGGAAAAACTTATTGATAGGGATCGGGTGAGTGACGAAGCCCGGCAGCGGGTGGAAGAGACCGGAATCGTCTTCATTGACGAGATTGACAAGATCGCCGTCAAGAGCGAACGGGGAAGCGGCGGCCCCGACGTGTCCCGGGAAGGGGTGCAGCGGGACATACTCCCCATTGTGGAAGGGGCTACGGTGAATACCAAGTGGGGGCCGGTTAATACGGATCATATTCTGTTTGTGGCTGCCGGGGCTTTTAATGTCAGTAAGCCCTCGGATTTAATTCCTGAGCTGCAAGGCCGTTTTCCCTTGCGAGTGGAGTTGGATTCCCTGGGAAAAGAGGATTTTCTACGGATTTTGACGGAGCCTAAGAATGCTCTGACCAAACAGTACACGGATCTCTTGGCTACCGAACAAGTAGACATCGATTTTACCCCCGATGCCATAGATCGCCTGGCTGCCCTGGCTGCGGAGGTCAATTCCCGACTGGAAAACATTGGCGCCCGGCGGCTTCATACCATCATGGAAGCTCTTTTAGAGGAACTGTCCTTCGAGGCTCCGGATATTGCCCCAACAAAGATATCTATTACCGAGGCTTATGTAAACGAAAAGCTTACGGATTTGGTCATGGATCAAGATTTAGGCCGGTACATCTTGTAAAGGGCTACTGAAAACCCTCGTATAAGATGAGGAAGGAACCTTGCTGATAATGCTAACCTTTATATAAAATATGCCGATATTATATAGGGAGGCTAAGAATGGGTATAGAAAACAACTTTTCTCGAACCATAGACTTGGTCCATCGGGCTATGGATGCGAGCCTTATACGCCGGGAGGTGATTGCCAACAATCTTGCTAACGCCACGGTTCCAGGGTTTAAGCGGACAGATATTACTTTTGAAAGCGAGTTGAAACGAGCCCTAGATAGTGAAAAGCAGCGACCTCGTTTAGAATTGACCCAAACCGATCCCCGGCATATAAGCAACTGGCAGAAACGGGATTATCGAGAGGTGCAGCCGCGCCGGGTTCTTGATTATGTAAGTGCCTCTAAAAACAATGGAAATAATGTAGATTCGGAGCAGGAGATCATGCGGGCAGTAGAAAATCAGCTGTTATATGGCCTCTTGGCTCAAGGGGGAACCTTTGAGTTTAGTCAGGTGAATATGGTACTCAGGTAAAGGTTAGGGTATGGGAATTTTTAATACGATTAATATAGCTGCTACGGGTATGAGCGCCCAGCGGTTGGTGGCTGATGTGATTGCCGATAACATCGCCAATGCTTCCACTACCCGTACCACCGAAGGGGGGCCCTATCGTCGTAGCCGGGTACTCATGCGGCCCAAAACCGAGGGGCCTTACTGGCGATCGCCCTTTCTCCCGGATATGTTGGATAACGGTTCGGGTCAGGGTGTGCGAGTAGTGGAGATACAAAAGGATTATGCCACGAAGAACAGGCTTGTGTATGATCCCACCCACCCTGACGCTATTACGGCGGGTCCTCAGGAAGGCTATGTGGAGATGCCGAATGTAGATATTGTTACGGAAATGGTGGATATGATTGCCGCATCCCGGGCTTATGAGGCCAATGCTTCCATCATTGACGGTTCTAAGGCCATGTTCCAGCGGGCCTTGGATATCGGAGGGAGGTAGTGGATGAGTATCGGTGTACCACAGCTTGTGGGGGTTGACGCGATTCCTCTGCGGGTAACCCACCCTAAGCATCTTCTTCCCTCGGGTATTCCTTCTGGGGAGGCATTGGCATCCTTGGGAGACGCCACGGGAGCAGCGGCGATGCTTCCTTCGGGGAATTTTGAGGATGCCATGCTCCGGGCTTTGGATGGGGTTTCAGGGGATCAGCAACGGGCGAGCGACCTGATCCAACGGGCGATCACGGAACCAGGTTCAGTGGATGTGCATGATATTACCATTGCCCAGGCAAAGGCTTCTATGTCTTTAAATATTTCCAGAACCGTATTAAACCGTCTGGTTCAGGGCTGGAAAGATCTTATCAATACGCGATAGGGTTGTATAAAGGACCTTCGCACACGCGGCGGCTTCCTGGGGTGAAGTAAAAGAAAAGGGAGATAAATATGCCGGGGGGGATATGGGCGATTGGCTCAAAAAAATTGTAGGCCAGATACAGAAACTATGGGGTAAGTGGTCCTTATTACAGAAACTCATACTTTTGGGGATTTGTGTAGCAGCCATTGCTGGGATCATTGCGCTCTTCTCGGTATCTGCGGCCCCTACTATGGTCCCGGTTATTGACGCCCCGGTCATGGACGAGGGCGCGCGGAATCGAATTATCACGAGAATAAACCAGGAAGGGGTTAAAACCTCTGTATCCTCTACGGGGATTATTATGGTTCCTGATGATCCCACCGCCCGGCGTATGCGGGCTATTTTGGTTCGGGAAGACCTTATCCCTACGGGAACCAGTCCCTGGGAGTTATTTGACCGGGAACGGTGGACTATTACGGATTTTGAACGCAATGTGAATCTTCAAAGGTCCATTACCCAGATGGTTACCGAGCATATTCGGGCTTTAGATGATGTGGACAGCGCCAATGTTAGTTTGGTAATGCCGGAACGGGCCTTGTTTGCCTCGGAACAGAACCCGGTAACCGCGAGCGTGATTATCACGCCCCGATTAGGCAGTGATATTACCCAAAACCGTAAAAAAATTCAAGGAATTCAGAAGCTGCTCAAATTTGCCGTAGCCGGTCTCCAGGATGATACCATCGTTATTACGGATCAGAACGGGATCG
>JAITJK010000129.1 GCA_031278935.1 Spirochaetaceae bacterium
AGTGGGTCATCCTCGCGCCTGCCCTGCGTAAGGGTAAACATAGTATCCTTATAATAGTAACGTGAGTTCGGTGAAGAATAAAGTATCCTGGATGTTTCCTTCATATCATACGAGGTGGCCCTTAGCCTTAACCGTGTGTTCCTCAATACACCGCTATGGCAAGCAGTTGACAGGTGAAGGGGGGCTATGGGAAAATTAGGGCCATGAATATGGAAGATCTAAAGGAAACCGCCGAGCTTGCTCATCTTACCTTGTCGGAGCAGGACTTGGCCGCCGCGTTTCCTGCCTTTGAGCAAATGCTGGGTTTTTTTGCCGCCATGCAAGGGGCGGACCAAGACGCTGAGGCCTTTCCCGCTCCCGCCGATAAGCTTTCCGGTCCTTCCCGGATCGTATCCCAAACCCATTTCCGGCAGGATACCCTCTCGCCTCTGCGGGATAAGGCCCTGGTTCTCACGTTGCTGGATAATGCGGGAGACCGGGACGGCTGCTTTGTGCTAGTCCCCAACGTCCTTTAGGAGAAATCATGCCGCCTACCCTCGAAACATACCGGGCTTATTGTACCCAATGGGAAGCCCAAATCCATGCGTTTATCGACATACCCACCCCTATCCCGGCCTTGCCGTCCCCCGGGGCGGGACTTTCGGGCCTGCCTTTTGGGGTGAAGGACAATATCGCCGTGCAGGGCTTTTCCCTGAGCTGCGCCTCGAAACTCCTCGAAGACCTGCGCGCCCCTTATACCGCCACAGCGGTGCGGAAATTGGAAGCCGCCGGAGCCTGGGTCTTGGGGAAAACTAACCTAGATGAATTCGGTATGGGCTCTTCCACAGACAATTCCGCGTTGCAGCAAACCAACAACCCCTGGGATCTCCGCCGGGTGGCCGGAGGGTCTTCAGGAGGGTCCGCCGCAGCGGTAGCCGCAGGACTAGTACCCTTTGCCTTGGGGTCGGATACCGGCGGTTCCGTCCGGCAGCCTGCGGCCTTTTGCGGCGTGGTGGGTTTGAAACCTACTTACGGCGCGGTTTCCCGGTACGGCTTGGTGGCCTATGCCTCAAGCCTGGAAAGCATCGGTATCCTCGCGGATACCACGGCCCGGTGTCGGGCGGTTTTCGCCGCTATTCGGGGGAAAGACGTGGCGGATCAGACCTCTCAAGACGCCCCAGCCGGAGCTACGCCCCTCTATGGCGGCACGGTAGGAGAGCCTAAGGTGATTGGGGTGCTGTCCCCCGAGGCTATTGCTAAGGCCCTGCTCACCCTGGCGGAGGGCATCGAAGGAAGCCCAGGAACCAGGGAAACCGCAGCCCAGGCGGCCTTCCTAGAAGCGGAAGTGCGCCGGGGCTTTGACCAGGCGAAAGAGCGCCTTACCGCCTTGGGCTACCGTCTTGTGGAGGTGGAGATGCCCAGTCTCAAGTACGGCGTTCCGGCCTACTATACCATTGCCACTGCAGAGGCCAGCGCCAACTTGGCCCGTTTTGACGGGGTGCGGTACGGCCGCCGGCCCGAAAGGGCGGAGAACCCTGAGGATCTGATTAACAAAACCCGGGAAGCGGGGTTTGGCCCGGAGGTGAAACTCCGGATACTCCTGGGAACCTTTGTGCTGCGTTCCGGCTTTCAAGACCGCTACTACTTACGGGCCCAGCGGATCCGGGCGGGCATCCGCCAGGGCTTTGAGGAACTACTGGGCAGCGCGGAATACCGTACGGGCGAACGACCTCCCTGCGACGCCATCCTCATGCCCGTGTTCCCCACCCGGGCCTTTGGTCGGGGGGCTGCGGGGGAAGCCCTGTCGCCCTTTGCCCAGAAAGCTGCAGACCTCTATACCTGTTGTGCGAACCTGGCGGGGCTACCGGCCTTGGCCTTTCCGGTGGGCCTCGATGGGGGGCTTCCCGTGGGGGTGCAACTCTTAGGCCGGGCCTTTTCAGAAGCCACGCTCTTTGACATCGTCCAAGCCTATGAAGGAGCCCACCCCTTTCCCCGACCCCCGTTGTATCAAGCCTTTTGGCCCGAAAGCGTATCCTGAGGAGCACTATGTACCAGTCATTCATCGGACTTGAAGTCCACATTCACCTCTTAACCAAAACCAAGGTCTTTTGCGGTTGCCGTTCCGCCTTTGGGGACGAGCCCAATACCAATGTCTGCCCAGTTTGTATGGGCTATCCTGGAGTCCTGCCCTCCCTCAATATCGAGGCCATGCACATGGGTTGTATGGTCGCTCGGGCCCTGAACTGCCGGATCCCCGATCACACCTGGTTCGAACGCAAGCAGTATTTTTACCCCGATATGCCCAAGAACTACCAGATTTCCCAGTTCGCTTCCCCGTTGGGCCTGGAAGGGTATGTGGACCTCCAGGGGAAACAAGGGGAGAAACGGGTGCGGATTAAGGAATGCCATCTGGAAGAGGATGCTGGTAAGATGATCCACACCGGGACCGTATCCCTTTTGGACTACAACCGGGCCGGGGTGGCCCTCCTGGAAATCGTTACGGAGCCAGACATGGAAACCGGGGAAGAGGCGGAGCTCTTTATCCAGCAACTGCGCCGGACGGTCCGCTACTTAGGGGTGTGCGACGGCAATATGGAGGAGGGGTCCCTGCGGGCGGATGCGAATGTGTCTATCAACCTCGTAGGCCAGGGCTTGGGCCGGAAGGTGGAGATCAAGAATCTTAACACTTCTCGTTTCGTGCGCCTGGGTTTGACCTACGAGATTCAGCGGCAAAAGGAGCGGCTGGATCAGGGAAAGACGGTTATCCAGGAAACGCGGCTGTGGAACGAAAACCGGGATCAGACCGAACCCATGCGGACCAAGGAGAACGCCCAGGATTATCGCTACTTCCCAGAGCCGGACCTGCCGGTATTTGCCCCAGACGCGGCTTTTCGCTCGGCGGTGGAAGCGGCCTTGGTGGAGCTGCCAGCGGCGCGGATAGCCCGGTTGGAACACGCCTCTGGGTTAAGCCGGGAACAGGCGGAACTTATGGCCGATGAAAAAGCCCTAGCCGAGTATTTTGAAGCGGCCCTGGGGGAAGTACAGGCTCAGGGCTTGGAAGCCCGGGACGGGGCGCTTCGACTGGCCAACTGGCTCCTTACGGATATTAAGGGCCTTTTGAACCGTGTGGGCCTCGCTCCGGCGGATATCGCCTCCTTCCGCCTCAGTCCCTTCCGGCTGGCTACACTGGTGGTGATGGTCGCCCGGGGGCAGGTATCCATGAAAAACGGCAAACAGGCCCTGGAGCGGGTTATTGCGGAAGACCGGGACCCGGCGGATCTGATCCGGGAAGCCGGATGGGAGCAGCTTTCAGACCCGGTGGAGATTGGCAAGGCGTTGCAGGGGGTGTACGCTGCGGAAGCCGAGGTGTTTACCCAGCTCAAGAACGCCTGTTCCGCAGGGAATCGGAAACGACAACGGACCCTGACCGCCTATGTCATGGGCCGGATATTGGAACAGACCGGCGGCCGGGCAGACCCTAAAATCGCGGGGGCCCAGCTCGAAGCCTTTATTCAAACCCTTGAGTGCCCCTAATTGACAGAGCCGACGGGTAAAGGCTATAGTTAAAGCCACACCGGAGGGTAGGTTAGTGGCTATACCGCCAGCTTTGGGAGCTGGATGT
>JAITJK010000034.1 GCA_031278935.1 Spirochaetaceae bacterium
ACATTACGGATCTTCATTTCCCGTTTCTGGGCCACCGCCGCGTCAAAGGCGTACTGTTTCACCTGTTCATAGGCTACGGAAAGGTTTTTCAGCATCAGATTAAAGGTTTCCGCGAGTCGGCCAACCTCGTCATTGTAATACACCCGGACCGATTCGTTTAGGTTATTGGATTCTATGATAGTCCACATGGCGGCAACCAAGGCTTCCATAGGATTGGTTAAATACTTGGCCATGATAAGAAGGATAAGAATCCCCACAATCAAGGCAGCCGCAAGGATATACAGGGTGGTTCTAAAAATCTGTTCAACAGTTCCATAGAACTGACTCCGTTCTTCCGTAATAAAAAGCTGCCACGAAAAGGGGGCGAAGGGGATGGTATAGGCAACCCGGCTGACACCGCCGACCTTGATGGTAACGAAATCCCGGCTACCCGCATATCCTTTAAGGGCCTCCTGCTCTTCCGGCGAAAGAGAGCCGGGCCCAGCCTGCATATCCACCACGCCCTGGCCGTCCAAGGCAAAAATGGCTTGAGTATCACTGCGTAAGACGCCCCGGGAAAAACTTTCCACCGCGAGTTTCGCAGCATTCTCCATCAAGGGCTCTTCGGTTACATTATTATCCACCAGCAGATTCCACTGGCCATCAGCGTAATTCCGCACCTCTTCGGCCATGAGATTCAAGAAATCCACAGCCAGGCGATTAACCGCCGCAGCGGCAAACAGATAGGACAAAACTCCGACCATGACCACGGCAACAGTTAAAAGGGGCAGCACTACCAGGAGTATTTTGACTCTAATTTTCACCTGTTTACTATAGTAAAGAAGCTGAGGCTTACTCAATACCTATACGGCGCGCTTAGGCGCCGGTTTTGTGCCGTTGTATATTCCGGTATATGGTATTTTGTTTTAAGATCGCCGCAGTATCTGACGTGTAGATCCGATCTTCCACCACCTTGACCCAGGGGTTCTCCTTCAAGAACTTTTGTATCACTACGCTGCTCTCACTCAGGGGGATACCAGCCATAGCGACCACTTCTTTGGGCCCGAAGTCAAAGGTATAGTTCGTAGTTGGCTGGAAGGAGAGCCGGTTCTTCTCAAGGTCCGTGAGCAGGGCGTCGCATAAACGGGCTACAGGATTGGGAATATAGGTATTGACCAGCTGCTTATAGGTAACCCATAAACGTTCCGCCAAAAGCTGGGTCAAGCGGGTAATAATCTGGGGCTGCTTCTTGGCCATGTTCTGAAAGTTCTCCCAGTTTACCGTGAGGACCGTACAATCTTCATAGGCGATGGCATTGGCGGACCGGGCTTTGGATTCCAAGAGAGCCATTTCCCCGAATATATCTCCGGACTTAAACACCGCCAAAAGGACTTCGTCGTTATTGACGATTTTCGTAATCTTCACCGAACCATTTTGCAGGATAAACAACTCGTCCCCGGGTTCCCCTTCGGCAAAAATCAGGGTGTTTTTGGTGTAGTTCCGGGTAAGCTTGGTTTTATCGAATTCAAAAGTACTTACCTTACTGTAGGGCTTCACCTCTTCCATCTGCTCCTTCGCCCGCTCCATCGAGGATCCCTCGGGATAGTAGGTACTATACTGGTGATAAGCGTAATAAGCCTGGGTATACATACGGCGTTTAGCGTAGAATTCCCCAAGGTTAAACAGGGCCGCCCCGGCTTCTTCCCCCTCAGGGCTGCTTTGCTTACCCCGACGCTGGGAGAGGGCTTCATTCAAAAATCGCATACGCTGGGAAAAATAGAGGATAAGCTTCATAACCACGGGGGTGTTATTTTGCACCAAGTCCTCGAACTGGTTCTTTTGTACCGAGATAAGCACCACGTCAGTTAGAGCTTGAGCGATTTCAATATGACTATGGGAGGACATGGCGGAAATAACCCCAAAGAAATCACCCGGTACGAGCACATCCTTATCATCTTCTTTTACAACCCGGTCTACTTTGGTAATCCGTACATTCCCTTCACGGATGATAAAAAAACGGTCCGCGATTTGCGTACCCTCAACGATAACGTAGGCGTCTTTTTTAAAATGCACTAAAGCTATTTGTGGTTTTTCTGCCATGGGTTCCCTCTTAAATCCTGATTATAACAACGTCCTGTTCCTCTTGGGAGGTCCTGACGAGACGTCCCCTATCCTATCCTACATCATGGATTATTGCAATCTGACCGTTATCCAGTGAAGCGGCTGCCTGACTGGATGACTTCGTTGCTTCACTCCTCGCTTTTGATCTAGGTGCGGTCTCGTTAACTTAGGCTACATCAATCATCACCTTGACCACGTCGGGATGCCCCGAGGCGGCATACTCATAGGCCGCAATGGCCTCGTCAAAGGGGAAGACCTTGCTGATAAGGCGCTTCAGGTCGATCTTCCCAGCGCTCACCAGGGCCAGGGCCCGGTCAAAGGCGTTGGCGTACCGGAATACCGGGGCAATGCGGATGCCCCGGGCCTGTAGCAGGGTTACATCCAGGGGAACCGTGCCGTTCATCATACCCACCAGGACCACCTTCCCACCCCGCCTCGCGCACTGAAAGAGCTCCGGGTACACCCGGGGACTTCCCGATGCCTCGATAATAAGGTCCACCCCCCGGCCTGCGGTTTCTGCGAGAATCCGATCAGTCAAGTTCTCCGTGCCCGTATTGATGGCCGTTACCTGATCGTACGAGGCGGCAATGTTCAGCTTCTCCGCCTTGACGTCGCTCACGAAGACCCGACTGCATCCTCCCGCCAAAACCCCCAGGACACTCATGATGCCGATAGTTCCCGCGCCGATCACCAGGGCCGTGTCTCCCGGAGTAATGGCGGCCTGCTTCGCCGCTTCAATGCCGATGGCTAGGGGTTCCATCATGGCCCCTTCCCGGGCGCTTAAACCGGTGGGAACCTTGAAACAGAAGGCCGCGGGATGCACCACGGTTTCCCGAAGACAACCGTGTACCGGCGGGGTTGCCCAGAACACCACGTCCGGGTCCAGGTTATACCGGCCGGCCAAGACTTCCGGGGAAAAATTCCGGGGAATCCCCGGCTCCATGCACACCAAATCCCCGATAGACACATTGCGTACTGCGGCGCCTTTTTCAACAACCACCCCAGCGGCTTCATGCCCCAGAATCATGGGTTCCCGCAGGACAAAATCACCGATGGCCCCTTCCAAATAATAGTGGATGTCGCTTCCACAAATACCGCAGGCTTGTACCTGGATACGGACGTCCTGGAGTCCCACTGTCTCGTTGAGAGAAACATCCCGCAGGGTGAGGCACTTCACCTGCTCTAGCACCAAGGCTTTCATCGCTACCCTCCTTATTGTCTTCCTAATATTAGCTTAAAAATAAGGCTCGGCCTCAAGTCCCTCGTCCCCTTCCACCTGGATACCCTGGTACGCCAAGACCTCCTCAAGGTAGGACGGATCAAAGAAGGCCGAAAGGTCGTCCGCACTCTTGCGGGTAAAATAAGCGGTAATTTGTAAGGACATCCGATCTCTCTCGGCGGTAGGCAGGCTCGTGTCCCGGGCTTCCCGCTGTATGACGGTAAAATAGGGGCTTTTCCCCTTAAACCGATACCCTAAGTCAACCCGAGGATAGGAACGGGCCTTGGTGGAAAAGGCAAACTGTCCCCATTCCGTACGGCCCTGGAACTTGCCGTAGGCAGTCCGGGATTTTGAGCCCTTGGTACTGAGTTTGCGCTCTGCAAAATCCGCATGGTACTGGCGCACTGCGGCGACAAACTTTTCCCGCCCCGCGCGATCCCAATACTGCTCGTAACGGATCGTCTGGTAGCGAAATTCTAGCGAAACCGTATCATCCCGGGGATGATACCGCAGGAAGACCTCCTGGGTATCCACGGTTTTGGAAAAGAGCTTGTCAAAGGCAATGGCTACGGACCCCAGGGGGATGGGGTCCACATCGGCTATCATCAGGCTCTTCTTCGACCCTGAACTTGCACAAGCCCCTAGGTATACCGCCACGATAAACGCGGCCCCTAGCTTTTGTACCCTATGTGTCATAACTTTCATTATACCATGACTGCCCCAAGAACACTACCTGCCATCTGCCCTGGAGCCGTATCGGGGGCTTGCGTACACCCCCGGTTAGTGCTGGGGTCAGACCTCAAGGAGTATGGTACTTTCCTTTAATCTTCTTAAATTACGATCCCTTGATGAAAATTCCTGTCTCGACCACAAAACAGCGCTGCGGACCATGATGCATGGCGAGGCGTGTAAGCACCGGCCTTCCCCCCAGCCCACGCACACCCCAATACGCCTCCACGGCAAGTGGTGGATTGACGGTGAGGGGGGCGTTACCGTACTATTTTGGTATGAACTTTGTAAGCAGCGCCCAGGAGCTTCGTTCCCAATACCTCTCTTTCTTTCAGGCCAAGGATCACGCGCAGATTCAAGGCAAATCCCTCTTCCCGGATAATGATCCCACCGTCCTCTTCACCACTGCGGGGATGCATCCTCTAGTGCCCTACCTCTTGGGGGAAGAACACCCCGCAGGGAAGCGCCTGGTAGACTATCAGAAGTGTATCCGCACTGGAGACATTGACGCAGTAGGAGACGCAAGCCACCTCACCTTTTTTGAAATGCTGGGAAACTGGTCTTTGGGGGATTATTTTAAGGAAGAAGCTTTAGGGATGAGCTTCGAATTTCTTACGGGCCCGGCATGGTTGGGCATACCGGTGGAAAAGATAGGGGTTACGGTGTTTGAAGGAGACGCCACAGCGCCCGGAGACGAGGCATCCGCCGAGATATGGAAGAAACTGGGCATACCGGAAAGCCGAATCCGGTACCGGCCCCGGGAGGATAACTGGTGGGGACCCGTAGGGACGACGGGGCCCTGCGGCCCGGACTCGGAGATGTTTATTGATAGGGGCGCCGAGCCCTGCGGGCCCGGTTGTGGCCCCGGCTGTTCCTGTGGGAAATGGCTTGAGATATGGAACAACGTATTCATGCAGTACAACAAAGACGCCCAAGGAGTGTATACCCCTTTGGCCCGGCAATGTGTGGATACGGGCATGGGCATTGAACGGACCCTTACCATCCTGGCGGGCAAACCGTCCGTGTATGATACGGAGATTTTTGCCCCGATCATCGCGGCGGTAGAAGAGGCCGCAGGCTACCGGTACGGTTCGGACCGGGAAAAGGATGGGGCCCTGCGGATTATTTCCGATCATGTCCGGGCGTCTACCTTTATTCTGGGGGATCCCAAAGGGATAAGTCCCGGTAATATCGGGGCCGCTTATGTGCTGCGTCGGCTCATCCGCCGTTCTGTACGGCACGGCCGTAAGCTCGGCATCACCGGACGGATTCTCGCGCCCCTTGCTCAGGTGGTCATTGACCAGATGAGCGGCCCCTACCCGGAACTTACAGAAAACCGCGCTTGGGTGCTTGGGGAGCTGGAGAAGGAAGAAGCGCAATTCCTTGAAACCCTGCAAAAAGGAGAGCACGAGTTTGAGAAGCTACTCCCCAAACTCCGGCAGGACCCCCGGAAGATCATGTCCGGACGGCTAGCCTTCAAGCTTTACGATACCTACGGCTTCCCCATAGAATTAACGGAAGAATTGGCAGCGGAACAGGGCATGACCGTGGGGCGGGAGGAATTTGACGACGCCTTTAAGAAGCACCAGGAGCTTTCCCGCGCCGGTAGTGAGCAACGGTTCAAAGGAGGCTTGGTGGATCAGGGGCTTATGGCTGTCAAATACCACACGGCTACCCATCTGTTACACCAAGCCCTCCGCATCGTTCTGGGGGATCAGGTGGCGCAGAAGGGTTCCAACATCACTGCTGAACGGATGCGTTTCGACTTTTCTCACGGGGCGCCTTTGAGCGCCGAGGAGCTTGACCGGGTGCAGGCCCTGGTGAATGAGCAGATTCAGCGGGATCTACCGGTTACCATGACCGTGATGAGCCTTGAAGCGGCCAAGGCGTCTGGGGCGATTGCCTTGTTCGGGGAAAGGTATGAATCCCAGGTCCGGGTGTACACCATTGGGGACGAAGGGCGCGGGATTTTTTCAAAGGAAGTCTGCGGCGGCCCCCATGTGGAACACACGGGAACCTTGGGGGTCTTCAAAATTCAGAAGGAACAGTCCTCTTCCGCGGGGGTCCGCCGGATCCGGGCTGTATTGGAATAAAACCGGGAAAGAGGCAGAGGCCTTTTCCCTAAGGGGGCGCCGATAGCCTCACGTTAACCGGCGCCCTCTAAAGGACTGTTATGAAACGACTTATAAGTATCATGCTGCTGGGGATGTTCCTTGCGGCTCAGGGCTTTACCCAATCGGATTTGCAGCCCGTGGCTATTGTCCGCTTAACAAAAAGCGAGCCGATTACGGTTAAGCAATACCGGACGGAAGTAGAGCGGATGGAAAAACAGGCTGGACGGGCTTTGGATACCGCAGAACGGCGGCAGGTTTTGGACGTGATGATCAACGAAAAACTGGCTATTCAGGCAGCGGAACGGGACAAGATCATCGTATCGGAGAACGAGATTAACCAACAGTTGCAAAACCTCCGGGCAAGCCTGGCCCAGCGGGTGGGCCGGCAGCCTACGGACGCGGAATTTACCGTGGCCGTGCGAAACGAGACGGGCCTTGAGCTGCCGGCCTTCCGGGAACAGCTGCGTCGGCAGCTTATTACTCAAAAATATCTGCTGTCCAAGAAGCAGAGCCTTTTTAATTCCATCGTCCCCCCCACGGAAACCGACATTGTGAATACCTATACCCTGGCTAAAACCCAGTTTATCCGGCCTGAGACGGTACGTTTCTCCATGATCCAGGTTCCTTTTGGTGCGGACAGCGGGACTAAGACCAAAGCCAAGAGCTTGGCGGATCAGCTGATGCAGGAGATCGGTTCTAATCCGGCGAAATTTGATGAAGCCATGATCCGGGGTCAGACGCCCAACTCAGGGTATCAGGCAGGGGATGGGGGCTATCTACCCCGGAACCTGGAAGCCCAGCAAGTGGCGGGCCAGGATTTTATCAACACCGCCTTCAGCCTGAAGCAGGGGGAAGTGTCGAAGCTCATCGAGGGGGTCCGAGGGTACCAGATCATCAAGGTTACGGAAACCTATGGGCAAAAGAGCCTTGAGCTGGACGACGTGTTTCAGTTAGGAAGTCGTATGACCGTGCGGGACTACATCGGCAATGCTTTACTGCAGGAACGGCAGCAGGCGGTCATTGAACGGGCAACCCAGGAACTGGTTACGGAACTACGGACCGGGAACCCTTTCCAGATTTTTGAAAATAATTTGAAATGGTAAAGGGTAACTGATAGATGGCATCTCGTAGAAAAGGCCGGATACTGGCATTTCAGACCCTTTATTCCTGGGAGATATTGCAGCTTCCTGTGGAAAAAGTCCTGGACTTCTCTTGGCTGGGCGCGGAGAAGCAGGCCGCCTTAGGGGAGGAACTGACTGCGTTTTCCCGACTTCTGGTTATGGGAACCATTGAACATATCAACGCGGTAGATACGATGATCCGTTCCCATATAGAGCATTGGGACTTTTCCCGGGTCAACCGAGTGGATCTGGCGGTGTTGCGGATGAGTACCTATACCCTCATGTACCAGCAAGAGGTGCATCCTTCGATTGTCATCAATGAGGCTATCGGTATAGCTAAAGAATTCGGTACCGATGATTCCTACCGCTTTATTAATGGTGTTCTGGATAGTATCCGGAAAACCCTCCACAATGCTTCTTCCGCCTAAGGAGTGTGTATGGACCTATCATCAGAGGAAAGGCCCCGCAAAAAGCCGCAAATGCCGCAGGAATCGGGTAATAAGAAACCTAAGAAAAAATCTTTCCCCGTATGGTGGGTCTTGTTTAGTCTGGGCGTGCTTATCGCCGGGGGCCTCTGCTGGGCGTTTATCTTCCCCAGGCCTCAAAGGGTCCAACACGGGGCGAGCTTTTACCAGGCCCTAGGGGAATTCGATGCGTTACTAGAACAAACCCCCGATATCTACCAGCGGGATAGTTCCATCCGCCTAAACCGCGCCCTAGATGCCTTGGAGAAACAATCCTTTGGCCTTGAGCCGACCCTTTCCCTGCTCAAGCGCCGCCGATT
>JAITJK010000146.1 GCA_031278935.1 Spirochaetaceae bacterium
CCAGATATTCATTCCTCCGGCGGGGCGTATGGTGAGCATAAGCGGAGAAGTTTTTCGTCCGGGGACTTACGAACTCTTTCCCGGCGAAGGCCTTGAAGCGCTTATCGTATCTTATGGCGACGGCTTCACCCTGGACGCGGATAAAGACAGGATTCGTATCTCTCGGGTCCATACCCTTGAGGGCATTTCGGGAGAGACCTGGGTCACTTCCTATAAAGAATTGGCCCAGGTGTCCCTGGAGGATAGGGATAGGGTCGTGGTGGGGAACAAACTCGAAAGCCGTCCGGTGGTCTTCTTTGAAGGGGCCCTTGCTCCCAAGCAAACCGGGGTAGAAGAAACCACCGCGGAGATTGAGGGCGCCGCCAAGCTAGAATACTTCTTTTATCCGGGAGAAACGGTGGGCTATGTGGTGCGGACCATCCGGCAGCAGTTTGCCACAACTGCGGACCTGGGCAATGCCTATATCATCCGGGGAGAGCAGCAGATTGCAGTGAACCTACTATCTTTCTTATATGGCAATGATTTCTCCCAAGATATAGTTTTGGAAAACAGAGACACCATTATCGTTCCCTTCAGGCAGTATTTTGTCCTGGTAAGCGGGGCGGTGAAGTTCCCAGGGCGGTATCCCTATGTACCGGATCGCCCGGTCGAGTACTACATCAGTCTTGCGGGAGGTCGGGACGAGCTTTTGAATAACGGTCGGGGCGTTACGGTCTTTGATATGTATCAGAAAAAGCGCCCTCTTGAGAGTTTCATTACCCCAGAATCCTTGATAAGCGTCCCGATCAATAGCTTTACCGCTCGGTTTAATCAAGTCGCGCCGATTATTACCACGGTGCTCTCCCTGCTTTCGGCGACCCTCTCCATCTTCGCTCTTAGCGGGATATTGTGAGGGCAAGGGCTTTTATTGACAGGGATAATGCGCTGCGACTATACTAGGAACGGTCTTTTTTGCCAGGATGCAAAGACTTAAAGGAATCCCCTCATGGATCGCGGTGAACTCGTACATAAAATAAGCGCCCTTCCCCTGATTCCCTGGTTTCTTACGGAGCAAGCCTGGGCCGGAGACGCGCGTTCGATCTTTAAAGGCCGAGGAATCGAGGCAGATGAAGTCCGGCATTACCAGTCGGGGGATGATATACGGACCATTGACTGGAATGTGAGCGCTCGTTTTGGGACTCCCTATGTGAAACGCTACCGAGAGGAACGGGAGATGACCGTGTTTCTCGTTTTGGATTGTTCCGCTTCTATGCATTGCCGCAGTGGTCCCATGAGCCGCTATGAGGCGGGGCTTTTGTCCGCCGCGTTAATCGCCCTGTCCGCAGAACGCTCAGGGCAGCGTGTGGGGGCCTTGTTTTTTGACCAGACCGTCACCCACCTCTTCTCTCCCCGCAAGGGACGCGCTCAGGTCATGACCATGATACTCAAGGCCCTTTCGATGCAAGCGCCGAAAGGGGGAAGCGACTTAGGAGCTGCCCTCTCAAGGCTGGGGCGTATTCTCAAGCAACGGACTCTCGTGGTGGTGATTTCCGATTTTCTCAGCCCTCCCTGGGAGCGGGAATTAAAAAACCTCTGCCACGCCCATGAGGTCATGGCGCTGTTGATCCAGGACCCCTTAGAGCGGGATATGACCGATCTTGGGCTTATCACCCTTGAGGACCCGGAGACCGGCTTGGCCTATCAGTCGCCGGTTTCTTTTCCCGGCTTTCAAGCCGCCTGGGCTGCCTGGCATGAACAGCGGTATCGCGCCTTTCAGAAGACCTGCCAAAGCTCCGGCGCGGCGTGCCTCACCTTGTCCACTGCCGAGGATGGGAGGGCAAAACTCCTGCGCTTTTTGAGGAGCCGCCCCTTTTCCCGGGGTCGGAAACCCCGGAATCCTTGGTCAGGATAGGCCGCCATGAAAGCGCCGGTAGGGATTTTTCTTGCGGGGTTTCTCGGCGTAGCTGCGTATCCGCTCTTTGCCCAAGCACGTACGGGACCGGTCGAAGCCGCAGCTCAGGATACGCCCTACCTTATTCCGCCCACCTTATTCGTGGGAGATCTGGGCCGCTTGGTGGTGCCCCTGGGACCGGGCGCTGGAGATTTTGCGCCTTTAGTGGTGGAAAGCGACCGCCTTATATCCTTTGCCCCGGATGGGGACCTGGTGATTCGGCGGCTAGAACTGGAAAACCGCGGGGGCCAGGGGCGACTTTTGATTGATTTTGTGGCTTATGCGCCGGGGTTCCTTACCTTACCAGACCTCCCACTCCCGGAACTGCATTCTCAGGGGCTTTCCACTGCGGGGTTTCAGGTAGGGATTGCCTCGCTCCTTACCAAAGAGCCCTATGTCTTGGCCGAACCCTTGCCCCCCCTGGTGATGCCTGGGACCACGGTGCTCATGTACGGATGCACCGCAGGAATCCTAGGAATTCTTCTGGGGGCTCTTCCCTTCCGGGTATGGGGCAAAACCCATCTGAGAGGCCTCCGGGAGCGCCTCCGACGCAGGCGGCTTATCCGGGCATTAAAGCGCCTTCTTAGGAAAGTTGAAAAGGGGCTCGCCGGGGAGCGCCCGGAGGCCCTGCTTAGGGATTTATCCCAATCCCTGCGCCAGTGGCTCGGCTTCTTCACAGGGCTACCCTGCACGGCTATGGACGCCGGGGAATTGCGGCGCCTGCCTCCCTTCCTGCCATCGGGATTTCCGAAAGAAGAGCCGGGCATCCTTTCGGGGAGCTTCTTCTGTGGGCTTTTCCGGCGCTGTGATGCTCTGCGTTTCAGTGGCGGCCCCATACCGCGTGAAGAGGTTCAGGGGATGCTCAGGGAGCTGAGGCGTTTCGCCCATACCCTTGATCAGGCGGATAGGGAACGCAATCGACGGGATCTGTTGCCCTTTCGAAAGGGCCAGGGGGCGGCATGAGCTTGGGCTTTGAATATCCCTGCTTGCTTATGGGTACGGCTTTGGCGCTCTTGGTCTGTGCAGTAGGGTCGCGTTTTTTTCGAGACCGCTACCGGGTGCGGATACCCTTAGGCCCTCCTGGGGGCGTTCCCTTTCAGCCTCCCCAGGGGCTTCGCTGGTTTACCCGACTTCTTCGCGGTCTTGAGTGCGTGGGCATAAGCCTTCTCTTTATTGCCGCAGCGGGGCCGGTGCGGATTTCCACGGAGACGGTGTGGCTCAACCGGGGGGCGGATATTATCTTTGTGGTGGACGTAAGCCCCAGCATGGCGGCTCGGGATATGGAAAACCAGAACCGCTTTGATACAGCCCGGGAACTGATACGCGCCTTTGCCCTGAGCCGCCCGGCGGACGCCCTAGGTTTGGTGGCGGTGGGAAACGATGCGGCCCTCCTTTTGCCGCCCACGATTGACCGCAGGAGTCTTTTTGCCCGGCTTGAAACCCTGCATATTGGCGAATTGGGGGATGGCACGGCCTTAGGCATGGGCCTTGCCCTAGGGGCCTTACATCTCAAGGACTCAGCGGCTCCCCGGAAATCGGTGATCCTCATCACCGACGGGGAAAACAACGCGGGGAACCTCCATCCGGAGACCGCCGCAGCTTTGCTACCGGAACAGGCGGTGAGCCTTTGGGTCATCGGGGTCGGAAGCGGTGGGGAAGTCCCCATTGACTACGTGGACCCCTTCACCAAGGTTCGCCGCAGCGGCGCGTTTGATTCCCGCTTTGATCCGGAAACCCTTAAAGCCATTGCCCAGAAAGGGGAAGGCGTGTATATCGGCGCGCCCACTGCGGCGGCCTTTACCCAGGCCTTTACCCGGATCCATGAAGCGGAGCTCGTCATAGGCCGGCAAGAAACCCACCTCAAGGTCCAGGGGCAAGAGAAATATCCTATCATCGTCGCCCTCGGATGTTTGGGCTTAGGGGGGCTTATCCGCCGGTATGGAGGCCGCTCGTGGGTATGAGCTTTGATAGGTCTCAGGTTTTACTGGGCTTTCTGCTGTATATCCCCCTCATCATCCTAGAAGTACGGCATTATAGGCGGCGAGGACCCGCGCTAGAGCGCGTTCTTGGGACCTGTACGGATGGCCAAACGCCGCTGCCGGACAAGATACGGCAATTCCAGCGGTATTCCTTGACGGTTTCCCTACTGCGAGGGCTTTTTTTCGGCCTCCTTATCATAGCCTTGGCGGGACCCCGGTGGGGGCAGCAGCTTGAGATGGAATATCGCCGAGGGGTGGATGTGGTATTTGCCCTGGATCTCTCCCGGAGCATGGAGGTTACGGACGCCTCGGATGGACGTTCCCGGCTGGAGACGGGCCTTTCCATTGCCCAGGACGTGGCCCGGGGAGCGGGAGATCTACGCTTGGGAGCGGCTATCGGCAAGGGCCGGGGGGTTTTGGCCGTGCCCTTAACCTACGACACTCGAACTATCGAACAGTTTCTCGAAAGCCTTTCCGTTTCCGCTATCACTGGCTGGGGAACCAATCTGGAAACCTTGATCGATGCCTCCGCCGGGGCGTTTCAGGACGGCTTCCCCACGAGCCGGGAAATCATTCTCTTTTCCGATGGGGAGGCCCTTTCCGGGACCTTCGGCGCGGCCATAGACCGGCTGGTGAGCCGGGGTATACGCTTAAGCGTGGTAGGCCTCGGGACTGAACAAGGGGGCGTTGTTCCTGGATCGCCCTCCG
Source organism: Spirochaetaceae bacterium (assembly GCA_031278935.1). GTDB lineage: Bacteria > Spirochaetota > Spirochaetia > Treponematales > Breznakiellaceae > JAIRLU01. The sequence goes on from JAITJK010000146.1 coordinate 4,618, forward strand.
TCGCAGAAGCTCCGGTGAGTTTCCGGCGCGGCGAGCCCCTACGGAACGCTGCGGAACGGACCGGCGGACTCTATCTTGATGGAAACGACCCGGATACGGGGAGTCGGCTTATGGCTTCGCTGCGCGCCCTGGGCCGGACCTCTGGTATCCAGGGTTACCGTCAAGAAGCCAAAGCCCGGTGGCGGCTCTTCGTGCTCGCCGCGCTTATGCTCTGGGGGATCGCCCGGTCCCTGGGGCTTGAAAGGCGCGGTCATGGGTAAAGGATTCTTCCGGCATGGGGCACTGGGGTTGCTCGCTCTGGCGGTGCTACTTGCGGCCGGTGCCTGTTCCCCCGCAACAATAGTACACCGGGGGAAAAAGCTTCCCGGGATGCTGCTCGTCATGGAGGGGAATTTCTTCAATTCCCGCAGCCGTTATACCCAGGCCATAAGCGCCTACTTAAAGGCCCTACGCTATCCCGACGCCCGGCCCTATGGGGAATTGGGTTTGGCCACCGTGTACGCGGCCCTAGATGAGGGAACTGTGGCGCTGGAACGCTTGGATGCTGCGGAAGCCGCCCTCGCGGATATCCCTTCCGAGGCTCAGGGAGAATTGGTCTACCGCCTTCAGTATAACCGTGGGGTGCTTCAGTTCAAGGAGGGGGATTATGCTGGGGCTGAGGCGGCCTTCAGGCAAGCCCTTAAGACCGATAACAGCCGTCTTGAAGCCAAGCGGAACCTGGAATTAAGCCGCATCGCCCGGGAACGGGAACAGCGCCGTACCCCCCTTAGCCCTAAGGTGGAGCGGGATCCCCTCTTAGACGCTGGAGGGGTGGCGCTCTTTGAATATCTGTATAAAAAGGAGCAAAACCAATGGAAAAGTCGGGAATGGATCGAGGAGCTGCCCCCCACAGGACCGGATTACTGACCTTGCTCATTCTTACCCTGGGGGCGTATCTGGGCGCTCCACCAGGGGCGGCGCAGCAACCGGGGGGAGAAGCACCGGGAGAGGAGGAATCTGCCGCGCTTGGGGGTATGGATGAGGTCTTAAGCGTAGGGCTGCAAAGCGCCCCGGAGTCGCCAAAGGCCCATACCCTGTGGATACTGTCCTTTCTTTTGGATTTTCCTGATCCCCGGGCGGTTACGGTCTACCCGCCGGCCCTGCCCCGGAACCTCATCTTGGAAAGCATCCGTATCAAGCCCCATAGAGGAGAAAGCCCTGAAACAGAGGAGCAGAAGACCTTGGTGGAACTGTGGTTCATGCCTCAACAAAGCGGGATGCTTGCCCTCGGCTCTTTTGAGGTCCGTACCCCGGCGGGGCTTTTCCAAACGGAGTCGACCACCTGGTATATCCAGGGGGAAACGCCGCAGAAGTATCAGCCTCGGTGTTTTTGGCAAAATCCGCCCCGGTCTCTGGGGATTGGCGAAACCGGTAGGGCCGACCTCGTCCTCAAAGGTTGGGATCGCGCGAAACCCTGGCCCAATGGGGCGCTTTTCTTGCAGGAACTGCCTGCGGGGGCGCTCCTTGAGGCTGAACCCTTGGATGCCCAGGATCTTCAACAGGGAGTGGTCCTGCGCCTAGCCATAGTGCCGGTGCGGGGTACGGAGTTTGTCTTCCCCGCCCGGTGGCTCCCTTATGAAAATCTTACCATCGAGATTCCTGAACTGCGTGTTCCCCTCTTCCCCGTCCCGCCCCCTGCTCAAGCCCCTACTATCGACGCGGAGCCCTCGCTCTCAGCAACGGAAGGCCCCACCGGACTCCCGGAGTTTCCCCGTCCCGCACCGCCGCACTTCCCCTGGTTCAGGAAGACCTATACAGAGGCCCTGCAGGAGATTCAAGACCTCTGGAACCAGAGGAAGACTGCGGAAGCCCTGAGGGAGCTACGCCGGTATGAGCGGGAAAGCCTAGTCGGCGCGGCCTTTGCCCGGCTACGCCGAGATGCGGAACAGGCGCTTTTCCTCACCCGCACGATGGATGAACCCTGGAGACCCCGCGTGCTCTTTCAAGTCCTCTTGGGCCTAGGCTTGTTCCTAGTGGGTCTTACGGTGGCGCGACTCCTCCTGGAACGCGTAACTTCCCGGACGGCCCAGGGTTATAAGGGTAGGATCCGGGGATTTATCCTAGGGGCTGGACTTGCCTTTGCCGCTTTCGCGGGACTTGGGATGCTGGACCTTTCCCGTTCCGACCGGGGGGTGTTGCGAGCAGGGGAGGCCTACCGGGTACCTGAGGCGGCGGGTATGGTCAGCGCCTCCTTCCGCGCCGGGGAAGCAGTGCGCCTTCGGACGGTAGCGGAGGTCTGGGTGTATGTGGAAGCCTTTGACGGCAGACTGGGATGGGTCCCCCAGGATAGGGTGATCCGATATTAAGGAAGCAATATGAATTTTGGGGATATTCTTGATGAGTGGGAGCGGTACACGGCCCGGCCTCGGGGAAAGGGGAGAGGAGGAAGATCATCCCCAGCCCTCGCAGCCGCGCCCTTGGCTCGCCGTAACCCTCCTCAAGAAAAACATCCCCTTACAGTATGGCTCGAAACCCACGAGGTCCATGACAAGGATGCATCCTTGGAAACCTCGGTTGAGCGGCCCTGGGAGCGTCGCCGCCGACTGATGCATGCGAGAGCTGACGCAGTGATCGACCTGCACGGCCTTAACCGGGAAGAAGCCTGGAAAGCGCTGGAGCATTTTTTTGGGTACAGTAAACGCCAAGGCTTGGAAAAGCTGCTCATCGTCCATGGCAAAGGAAACCATTCGGGGTCTCCTTCGGTGCTGACGCAACTGGTGAAGACCTTTATCGAGCGATGTCCTTTTGCCGGAGAAAGCGGGCATGGCCAGGCCGCGGTCGGCGGGACCGGCGTTACCTGGGTACTACTCAAAATCACTGGAAAAAACGCATCCCATTAAGGATACAGGATAAGATGGGGCAGGATTTCCTGGAGGTGAGGGGAATTGAACCCCTGACCTTTTGAATGCCATTCAAACGCTCTAGCCAACTGAGCTACACCCCCATATTTTTAATATACTACATTGTTTCCTCAGATACAAGGGTTTAGTAGGGCAACGGCATTACTTTTTCTGACCGGGAAATCCGTGTATGGGGAGATCAAGGAATACTCTGCGTATCTTCAGGAAGAGGGAGGCCGGATTGCCCGACCGTTGGCAAGCCCTAAGGAGTTTGGGGGATGACGACTGTCAGGTGATGAAGGACAGGATGCAGAAGGTCTGGATGTGATGAGAAGCTGGCGTTATATCAGTTGCGGGCCACGACTATTTTGGAGAAACGGTTCAGTGCCTGCATGAAAATCTCAGGGCAACCATCAACGATGGGTTCCTGTATAACCTCTTGTTCGGTAGAGAGTCTATCATAAGGAGCAGACATGGCCTGGAGAGAGAAAAAAGAAAAAGACCAATGAGAACGGGTACTGGATCGGATCGACTGCAAGGAACTGCCCAGGAGGAGGTCCTCGGGTGGAATGGGCTTGTCAAACAGCTTACCGTAAAAATATTACAGCGGGCGCTGAAATACGAGATAGACCTGCACTCACGACCCGGCAGGGGACGGCTCCGGAGACAGCGGGAACGGACACACGCCCAAGACCGTGTTGATTGAGAATCAGGAAGCAGTTATTCAGATTCCCCGGGGCTGGAATGGAACCTTTGCGCCGAAAATCGTGACAAAGTACCAGAAACGGATTCCGCTGTTCAACAACCAGATTATTTCGATGCGTGTACTGGGGATGACCGACCGGAATATCAAAGCCCATTGCCGCCTGACAAGAAGGTACTCAAGCGGAAGGCATCGTCCATTACATTGACGGAAAGTCCGATAAACTGGCCTCAAAAAACCAGAAAGAGTGGTATTCCGGCAAGAAAAAGCGCCCTGCGATAAAGACACCGCAGGAAAATCGGTGCATAAGAGAATCCGTATAGACGCCGATCCTGGGTATCTTGGCAATCCAGCCAAGCTGTCCCACACTGGACTGCTTCGTTTCGTTCGACACGCCAGAGGGCTGCTTCATCATGACGGAATCGCGGCGCCGCCAAGCCACCGGATTGAACATATTACAAAACTAAGGTATGGTTATACGAATATGCTGGCTATGCTATGAGGATACAGACTGTGGGATTAGGATCGCTTAGAACAAAAATTATCGTGCTGTTCTTGCTGAGTACGGGTTTGCCGCACCTTACGACCCAGGAAATCATTACCGCCGAACGGTACTTGCAGACCGTGGCGGAACGGTACGGTGTCATCCGGGATTATGAGGCCAAAATCCAGATTCGCGCGGGAGGGACGGATATGTACGGTACCGTAAGCCACCTCTCGCCCTCGTTTTTGCGGATCGATTTTACCCGGCCTGCGGAACAGGTGATCCTCTTCAACGGGGATGTTTTGACTATCTATCTACCCCAATACAACGCGGTACTCAACCAGGCCATTTCGGGCAACGCCCGCACATCCGGCGCTTCCGTGGCCACGGCCCAGGGTCTTACGCTGTTGCGCCGGAATTTCATTCCCGTTTTTGTTACAGGACCGGATCCCCAGCCTCTTGAAAAGGGTTCCGATGAATTGGTGGTCCTCTTGCGCCTCAGCCGGCGCTCGGTTTCCGAAGGGTTTCGGGAAATTCTTTTAAGTGTCAATCCTCAGACCAAGCTCATCCGACGTATCGTCGGGACCAGCGTTGCGGATGGTCAAGTGCGGTTTGATTTTTCAGATATGAAGGTTAATCAGGGCATCCCTGAACAGCGGTTTATCTATGATTCCCCGGCATCGGCGAATATGTTTAATAATTTTCTGTTTCAAGATACCGATTAACCCACGCCAGGCCGCGATGCGGCCCGTTTCCGCTAAAAAAACGGTACCGACTTACCCTTATTTTTATAGATAGGTATAGGACCGTCCGATATGTATGTCCCTTGAGGAGGAATTGCGTGGAATCCCTAGGTAATAAATTACGATCCGCCCGTGAAAGTAAAGGTTATACCTATGATAAGGTAGGGGATGATATTCATATCGCTACCCGATATTTGAAAGCCCTGGAAGCCGAAGAGTTCGCCGGGTTTCCTGGTGAGCCTTATCTCTTGGGATTTTTAAAAAACTACGGAGAATATTTGGGGCTCGATACCCAGGAGCTGATTTCCTTATACAAAGCCATGCGGATTCAAGAGGAACCCGTGCCTGTGGAGGAATTGCTGAAGACCCCGGTGCAGATTCCTATGGGCCTTGTGGTACGGGTCCTCATCGGCCTTGCTCTGCTGGCTGCCCTGGGCGGAGGAGTCTATTTCTTCGTGAACCGTCCCCGTCCTGCGGCAGAGCCCCGCTCAAGCCGGGAAACTGCGGAATACGTCCTGAACGCGGGGTCCTTGGACCGCCGGTTTTATCAGAAAGACCTCATTCGCATCACCTTTGCCGAAGAATCCTACGATCTGGAGCTCTCCGCCCTGGGAGAGGCCGTTACCATCACCACCCCTTATGGCCCGGTGATCCTGGATCTCAGCCAGGAAGTGGCGGTGGACCTCAATAATGACGGCATCGGGGAGTTGCGGATTACCGCTGTGGACTTCGACAAGTACAACCGGGAGGTCGGAGCCCAGCTGCGCTTTGAATTGGACAGCACCACGCCTTTCTTGACCGGCGAAACCGGAGAGCTTACCGCAAGCGCCCCCGGCGCGGTGCTTGCGGCGGGAGCAGCGGGCACCAGTGCCACGGGACTTTCCAATGCCACCCAGATTTTTTCTTCCCCCAGCGCCTATCCTTTTACCCTGCAGGTGTCTTTCACGGGGTATTGTATGTTTCGCTGGCAAATTCTCGCTGAACGGGATCGCCGGGACCGGAATGAACGGTATTTTCAGAAAGCCGATGGGATCAATATCCAGGCCCAAAACGGCGTGCGGATGTGGGCCTCTAACGCTGCGGTGGTGAAAGTCCAGGTCATAGGCGGCGGCCGCACCGTGCCTCTGGAACTCGGAGGCGCGGGAGAAGTGGTGGTGGCGGACGTGCACTGGGTCCGGGACGACGAACACCGGTACCGCCTGGTTCTGGTGCGCCTGGAATGAGAGGCGCTTATTACCTTGAGCCTTTAGGATGCGCCAAAAACCAGGTGGACGCGGAGACCATGATGGGTTTCCTGGGCGAGGCCGGCTGGGTTTCTGTGACGGACCCTCGAGAGGCGGATATCATCATCATCAATTCCTGTGGCTTCATCGAATCGGCCAAGCAAGAGTCCATTAATACGGTCCTTGGGTACCGGAAAACCTATCCGAACACTAAAATTCTTCTTTCAGGCTGCCTGGCCCAAGGGTATGCTCAGGAGCTAGCTACAGCCCTGCCTGAAGCGGACCTCATCTTCGGCAATCAGGACCTGTCCCGTATTACCTATGTCGCGGAGCGGGCCCTTGCCCAGCGGCCCGGGGATCCAAACCGAGTATATCTTCCTTTGGAGACGGGTGAAGCCGACGCCTTACCCTTAGGCAAGCGGCCTTTACTTTCAGCGCCAGGTTCGGCCTATGTCAAGATTGCCGAAGGTTGCGATAACCACTGCGCCTTCTGCAGCATTCCCCGGCTCCGGGGGCCCTTGCGCTCACGTGTCCCGGAGCGGGTGGTGGATGAGTGCCGGGAACTATTGGACCGGGGGATTACGGAGCTGTGCCTCATTGGGCAGGACCTGGCTTCCTACGGAACCGATAGAACCGGTGGTGAAAGCCTGCTGCCTCAGCTTCTTAAGGCCCTTTCCCACTTGGAGGGGCGGTTTTGGGTGCGCCTGCTCTACCTGCACCCGGATAAGTTTCCCTTGCCGTTGCTGGAACTCATCCGGGATGACCAACGCTTGCTTCCGTATTTTGATCTGCCCTTTCAGCACGGTGCAGTGCGGATCCTCCGGGCTATGAACCGCCGGGGGACTGGGGAATCCTATCTCGCCCTGGTCCGCCAGATTCGTTTCGTCCTCCCGGAGGCAACCATTCGGTCGACCTTTTTAACTGGGTTTCCTGGGGAGACGGAACGGGATTTCGAGGAACTGCTTGCCTTTCAAGAGGAGGCCCAGCTGGACTGGGTGGGCTGCTTCACCTATTCCCCGGAACCTTATACCTCGGCTGTTGCCCTAAAGCCCCAGGTGCCCCGGCGTATTGCCGTCGCCCGAAAGCGGCGCGTCGAGATGCGGCAAGTCCCCATCACCTGCGCCCGGCTGGACCGTTTGCTAGGCACCGACGTGGAGGCCCTGGTGGAGGCTTCCGTTCCGGGCCAAGGCGCATCCGCTGAGTACCTGGCCCGGATTCCCTGTCAGGCCCCGGAGGTGGACGGTCTTACCCGCATCAAGACGTCTCAGGGCCTCAGCCTGGGCGCCTTGATGCGGGGCCGCGTCATTGCCCGGCGGGGCTTTGACCTAGAGTTGGGCCTTGATCCCGATGCCTAGGGAAGGGTAGTGAAAAATACCGGTATCGGGGAAACTGTCGAGGATACTCGAGGGGGAGTCACTGGAGTCAGACCCCTGTACCGTGAATCGCCGCCAGTTCCCGGATAGGTCCTCGGCGTGTCCTAATCAACTGTCTCATCAGCCTCCTCAAGCCCATCCCCGGCCTGGGCGCGGTAAGCTCCCTGCGCCCCCACGAGGTCCTTATTGCCACGCCTTCCTACGGTGGGTACAATAACAAAGTATGGACATCAATCAAGCGTTTATTGAAGGTTTGCAGGTCAACGAGGTAAACCTTATGCATCGTATAGCGGAAGCCCTTAGGATCAGTCTGGGGCAGGTTTCCACTGTGATAGGTCTTTTGGCGGAGGGGAATACAGTCCCCTTCATTGCCCGGTACCGGAAAGAAAAAACTGGCAGCCTGGACGAAGTGCAGATCCGGGACGTGGAGCATCTTTTTACCAGCGGCAAAAATCTGGAAAACCGGCGTCTTGAGATTATCCGGGGGATTTTTGACCAGGGGAAACTCACCGAACCCTTGTACGACAACATCCGTAAAGCCGCAAGCCTCACGGAATTGGAAGATATCTACGCCCCCTATAAGCGGAAGAAGAAGACTCGGGGTATGTTGGCGTGCGAAAAGGGCCTTGAACCCCTGGCAGAGGCTATGCGGGAACTGGACACCCCGGCGCTTTTGCACAAGGCCGAAGAGTTCGTTACGGAATCCAGCGAAGACCCGGCCTTGTCCGTGGCCTCGGTGGAAGAGGCCTTGCAAGGGGCCATGGATATTATTGCCGAGGGGGTTTCTCAGGACCCGGAAAACCGGAAAGCCGTGAAATCCTTCTATCTTATGGACGGCCGTATCATCGTCAAAGGCGTGGGAGACGAGGATGCCAAAAAGACCTCCACCTACCAAATGTACTGGGATTATACCGAGCAGCTGGCCCAGATCAAGTCTCACCGGATTTTGGCCATAAATCGAGGGGAACGGGAACAGGTGCTGGAAACGACCTTGGACGTGGACGAATACGCTGCGGTGGCGCTGTTGCAAAAAAAATATACCCTGTACAACGAGTATCACAAAACCGCTATTGAAGACGGCCTCAAACGGCTCTTATCTCCTGCGGTCATCCGGGAAATTCGGGGGGATCAGAGCGACGCTGCGGATGATCACGGGATCTCCGTGTTCAGCCAAAATCTCAAGAACCTGCTCATGCAGCAGCCCATTAAGGGAAGCCGGGTTCTAGGGGTTGATCCGGGAATTCGCACCGGAACCAAATGCGCCTTCCTGGATGATACGGGGAAATACCTGCATCACCTGGTTATTTATAACCACAAGCTTGCAGAGGCCAAGCAACTCATCCTGGAAGGGGTCAAGCAGTATGACATTCAGCTCATTGCGGTAGGGAACGGCACGGGTTCCCGGGAAGTCCAGGAGATCGTGGCCCAGGTTATCGCGGAGAACAACCTAGAGGTGTTTTATACCGTGGTAGATGAGGACGGAGCCTCGGTGTATTCGGCCAGCGACATTGCCCGAGAGGAATTTCCTGAGCTGGACCTCACCATCCGAGGGGCCATTTCCATAGGCCGTCGCCTACAGGACCCCTTGGCGGAGCTGGTTAAGATCGATCCCAAATCCATCGGTGTCGGCCTCTATCAGCATGATGTGAATCAGAAAAAACTCTCCGAAACCCTGGACGAGGTGGTCTCTTCGGTGGTGAACAATGTTGGGGTGAATCTCAACACGGCCAGCGCGTCGTTGCTGCGCTATGTGTCGGGGATCAACAGTTCTTTGGCGAAAAAAATCGTGAAGTACCGGGAAGCCCAAGGCAAGATCGCCTCCCGGGAAGAGCTGATTGCGGTTCCCGGTATGGGGCCTAAGAGTCTTGAACAGTGCGCGGGGTTTCTTAAGATACCGGAAAGCGCCGAGCCCTTGGACAACACCTGGGTTCACCCGGAGAATTACGCCATTGCCCGGGCGATTCAAGCGACCATGACCACCACGGGAAACCTGAACCGGGAAACCGTCCAGACCCTGAAGGATCAGCACGGGGTGGGGGACACCACCATCCAGGATATTATCCAGGAACTTGCCAAGCCCAACCGGGACCCTCGAGAAGGTTACCCTAAGCCGATCATGCAAAAAGGGGTCTTGAGTTTTGAGGACCTGCATGAGGGGATGCTGATCACCGGCAAAGTCAAGAACGTGGTGGACTTTGGGGCCTTTGTGGACCTGGGGATCAAGGAGACCGCTTTAGTCCACATTTCCGAGTTGAGCGATCATTTTGTAAAAGATCCTTTGAGCGCCGTGAAGGTGGGGGACGTGTTGGAGTTCAGGATCATCAGTCTGGATCAGGATCGCCGGCGCATCGGTCTTTCCCGGAAGAAGCCCCGCGCCGCGCCGGCCTCCGCACCTGCCGAAGGTTCTCCGCTTGCATCCACCGGTCCGGTGGGGAAGAAGCGGCCCATGGTGGTGAAGCACGTACCCGGCGCCTTTAAGCGGACGGAGGACAAGGTCCGCCCCCAGGGTACCCAAACCAAGAGCGCATTGTCCCTTCCCCGGGATGACGACGGGACCATGTATAATCCCTTCGCGGAAGCTCTGAAAAAAATGCGGGAAAAGAAGCCCACCCTCTAAGCCCTCTGCCCTGGAGGCGTATGGGGGAGCTGTGCGGTAGGGATAAACCACTGACGAGTATAGCGAAGCAAGCAGCGGTGGCTCGGCTGGATTACTTTGTCGTTGCGCTCCATCCCCAATGACGGGGGCCCGGTTAAAGCTTAATGCGGTGTCTTATACACCTCCCGGAGGGCCTTATGGCGCCGGGGTGTTTTCTCGGATAAGCGCAGTCAAGAGCCGGTCGAAACTGTCCGCGAAGGCTTTAAGCTCCCGTTTCCCGTAGGTCCGTCCCCGATTGCCCCTAAGCCCCTGTTCCGCGAGGCCAAACATGAAATCCCGTGCCGACTTCAGTTCCCGCACGTTTTCCGTGGTGTACACCCGCCCCCGATCGTCCACCACTCGCACCGACTGTTCTACCAAGCGCAAGGCCAAGGGAACGTCCCGGGTTACGACCAAGTCACCGGAGTGGGCATTCTCGACGATACGGTCGTCTGCGGCTCCCTCGCCAGGAGGACAGATTTCCATCACCGCCCCGTCTCCGTGTATACCGGGGATAGGGCGGTTAGCCACAAAAATCGCCGGAACGCTGGTTCGCAAAGCCCCCCGCAGCACCGCTTCCCGGGCAAGCCGAGGACAGGAGTCAGCGTCCACCAGTATCTTCATAGGGGGAACCCAGCCCAGCCCCGTAGAGACGGTAGGTTCCGCTCAAGCGGATGTCTTCCCTCCGGAGCGCGGGGATAAAGAAAGATTCCCCAGATTTGAAGGCCCACGCCTCCCCATCACAACTGAGGCGCAGCTCCCCCTGGGTTACCATGAGGATCCCCGGAAGACGCTCCGGATGCTGTATCTGGTCTCCTCGGCCTTCCCGGACCCAGAGGGCAAATTCCTCGGAAGGAGTCTTGAAGATCGAACCGTCCGGATGAAGAATCTGGGGGCGAAACACGGAAAAGTCCAATATCCGCAGCAGCTCTTCGCTATCTACATACTTGGAACTCAAGCCGCCTCGCAGTACATTATCCGAGTTAGCCATAAGCTCCACCCCAAACCCCTTTACATAGGCATGAAGCACCCCTGTGGGAAGGTAGATCCCCTCCCCGCTCTCCAGGCTAATCAGGTTCAGGTACAGCGGAGCAATCACCGCCGGGTCGCCGGGGTACAGTTGGGCAAAATAGGCGCAAAGGCGCCAGGCATCGGTATACCCGGGATGCGCCTTAATAAGGGCCTCCATCCGCTCCTGGACATAGGCGCTCAAGGTCGTCCGTATCTTCATTGGAAGGGCAAACAGTCCCGCAAGAAAAGCCTTAAGACTCTCCGGCTGCGGCCCTAGCACGCGGGTCAGGGTCAGCAAAGCGTCCTGCAAGGGCTCCGCCGCATCCTCGGCGAGAGCAGTCAAAACCTGGGCAATGACTTCCGGTTCCCGGAAGCCGCACAAGGCCGTGAAGGGGCTTAAAGCGCAGATGATTTCCGGCTTAGGATAGGGGTCTTTGTAATTTCGGTGAGCTGCGGAGAGGGGTATCCCCTGCCGATTTTCCCGTTCAAAGCCCTCTTGGGCCTGCTTCCTATTAGGATGGACTTGGATAGAAAGGGGTTTTTCTATACCTAAGAGCTTAAATAAGAAGGGTAGCGTTCCATAGGACCGGGCCGCCTGGGTTCCGAGATACCCCTCGGGGTCTTGAGCGATAAGCCCGGGTAGGGACACCGCCTTCCCTGCGTACTCGGTGGCCGAAGGCCCCTCGCCGTGAACGCCCATCCATAACTCTGCCCAGGGGAGACCCTCTGGATTGGGCGCCCCTAACAACCGAGGAATCCAGTGGGGAGAACCCCAGTCATAGTGCTTAACAGGATTAGTAAGTTTAAAAATACGGTTCATACCATGCCTTTGCGGATCCGTACCTTAGGACTGCGAGCTTACTACTTCGTCGATACGGGAGATTAAATTCCGCGCAATATGCTCGGCTTCCCGCGCTTCGGCCTCTTGATCCGCTACTTCCCGATTGAAGATCCGCTGTATTTCATCACACAGTAAAAATCCCGTGAGAATTGCTATTTTGAGGGGATCCCTCAAGCCCGTGGAATTCTGGGTGCTTTCCAGGGCTAAACGGTAATTGTTCAGGATGCTTTCCAGGTACACGGGATTTTCTTCAGCGGCAATAGAAAAAGAGGTCCCCAATAGCTCGATCCGCAGATCATGTTTCGTGAATCGACTATTCTTTGCCGTTTGACCACTTTTTGACATGGGCACCTCTTAAGATTGGCGCCCGCTCTGATCCCCCATTCCCGCGTCATCCTGGTGGGGAGGACTTTCGTTTTCTTCCTTACCCAGTGCCTCCGGTTCAGGAGCGGTCAGCGCCTCTTCCATGGCGTCCTCAAACTGGTTAAGCCGATTCAACGCGGAAAGGATGCCCTCTTCGATCAAGGCATGATCCTCTTTAAAGGCTTGAACCACCTCTTTCAGTTCTTCAACGTGTTTTTTTTGGTTTTGAAGCTCTTCTTTGAGCTGGCTGTTTTCGTCGCTCAGGCGCTTCACAAAATCCAAGGTACTGATGACCTTGGTTTCCAGTAATTTAACGTGTTCTAAGGTTCCCATTTTACGCTCCCAACGCCGCTTTCGCCTGAGATACCACCGCCTTAAAGGCCTGAGTGTCCTCTACCGCAAGGAAAGCCAGGGCTTTGCGGTTGATGCGTATCCCGGCCTTGGCAAGGCCCGCGATGAACCGGGAATAGGAGAGCCCCTCCCCTCGGCAGGCCGCGTTAATACGGATAATCCACAGCTGCCTGAAGTCACCTTTCCGATCTCTGCGGTCTCGATAGGCGTAGGACAAGGCCTTAGCCACCGCATCCTTAGCGGTTTTATAGTTTGAATGTCTTCGGCCCCAATAGCCCTTGGCTTGTTTGAGGATTTTCTTCCGGTGGTCCTTTCTTCGGGAACCATCTACTGCTCTTGACATACCATCGTTCTCCTATCCGTAGGGTAATAGTCGTTTTCTGATGACCGGCACATTATCAGCAGACAATATACCGGCGTGGCGGAGATTCCGCTTCCGTTTACTTGACTTCTTGGTAAGAATATGACGAAGGTTTTGTTTCTTATACTTTACCTTCCCTGTCCCGGTGAAAGAAAAGCGCTTGGCCGCGCTTTTCTTCGTTTTCATTTTTGGCATCTTGATACCCTCACTGTAAAATCTGCGCATTTCCCCTAAGGCTCCGTTCCTGGGCCTTAGGGGGATCCTCATTTTTTCGTCTTGGGACTCACCACCATAGACATGAACCGCCCTTCCATAGCCGGGGTCTTATCCATCACGTATTCACCTTCAAGGCGCTTTAACACGTCTTTAAGGACGTCTAATCCCAGTTCGGTGTGGGCAAGTTCCCGGCCTCGAAACCGGATGGTAACTTTGACCTTATTACCTTCCGCAAGAAATTCCCGTACATGCTTGGACTTGAACTCAATATCATGTTCATCGATTTTCGGCTGCATACGGATTTCTTTCAATTTCAGCAGCTTCTGCTTCTTTTTTGAATCCCGGACCTTTTTTTCATTCTCGAATTTGAACTTGCCATAATCCATGATCTTGACTACCGGGGGAACCGCCTGGGGGGCGACTTCCACCAGGTCAAGACCCTGTCCGCGGGCAATCGCAAGGGCATCCAGGGTAGGGATGATTCCCTGTTGCTCGCCCTCATCCCGAATGAGGCGAACTTCCCGCACCCGAATCTGTTCGTTAATCCGTAAATCCTTATCCGCCAACTGACCTCCTCGTACAGTCCCTTTAAGGAACTGAAGTTCCCGGCATAACGGGTATACGCCGTTCCCTTAGCAACAGAGTATACCGAATCAGGGATAAGGATGTCTAGTAGTAAGACCTCTGGTTCTTACGCGAAGGCTGTCCATCATCACGAGGAGCATAGCGCGGTATTGACGCACCCTGGGTGGCGTGATAGATTTATTGTTAGTTCTATGAAACATAAAGGAACCCTTATACATACCCCAAAAAGATCGCTTCGCCGGTCAAAGCCGTGGACCTTTACGACCTTCGCCGTGCTGTTGCCGGTCCTGTTCTTGTTATCGGTAGCGCTTTCCCTGTCCCTGGGGCAGGTGCGTATTCCCTTTTCCCTGACCTACCGGATTGTCTGCTACAAACTAAGCGGCCTGCTTATCGGGGACTCAGGGGATCTTAATGCCGGTTCCTTTATGAATATCATCTGGCAGATACGGTTTCCCCGGGTGCTGACCGCCATGCTGGTCGGTGCGGGGCTTTCCCTGTGCGGAACCCTTATGCAGGCTTCGGTGAAAAATCCCCTGGCGGATCCCTATATTCTGGGAATCTCATCGGGCGCTTCCCTGGGGGCGACCTTTGCCATCCTTATCGGGTTCGGCGCAGCGGGTCTTTTTTCCCAGATCCGTGTTGCCGCCGGTGCCTTTATCGGCGCTTTTGGTGCGTCTATGGCGGTACTCACCCTGGCGGGGATGGGGGGCTACCTCAGTTCCATAAAGTTGGTTCTTTCCGGCATGGTCATCAACGCCCTCTGTAACGCATTTTCCAATTTTATCATTTATTTTGCCAACAACGCCGAAGGGATTAAGACCGTAACCTTCTGGACTATGGGCAGTCTTGCCTCATCCAAGTGGGAAAAGCTACCCCTGCTTTCGGTACTGATTGGTGCCGCGTTCCTCTTCGGCCTCTCCCAGTTCCGCGTCTTAAACGCCCTGTTACTGGGGGATGAAGCCGCAGTTACCCTGGGGATAAACATCACCGCCTACCGCCGGCTCTACATGGTCAGTTCCTCCCTGATTACCGGCGTTATGGTGGCCTATTGCGGGATGATCGGTTTTGTGGGGCTCATTGTACCCCACATCCTGCGGGGCATCGTGGGCTCGGATCACCGGAGGCTTCTACCCGCCGCCGTTTTGACCGGCGCTCTCTTTTTGCTCTGGGCGGATCTTATTGCCCGGATCGTCCTTGCGGGAACGGAAATTCCCATTGGTATTATTACCGCCCTGATCGGCGCGCCGGTTTTTGTAACCATGCTGGTCAAAAAAGATTACGGCTTTGGCAGGAATTAAGGATGAACCTAGAAGTAAACCACCTTTCGGTAGACCTTTCGCATAAGGGTATTGTCAAAGATGTTTCTCTAAAAGTGGAGGAAGGCCGGTTTGTCGGCCTTATCGGACCCAATGGTTCAGGCAAATCAACCCTGCTCAAGGCCATCTATAAAGTCTTAAGTCCCCGGGAAGGGGTTATTTTGCTGAATGGTGAAGACTTGGTCAGGACACGCCCGAGGCTTATCGCCCGGTCCATGGCGGTGGTGGGGCAGTTTAACGAACTGGATTTTGATTTTACGGTCCGCGAAATGGTGATGATGGGCCGTACCCCCCATAAAACCCTGCTTGAACAGGATACAACACAGGATTTTGAGATTACCACCCTGGCCCTGGCCCAGGTAGATCTGGCCGCGTACGCCGACCGGAGCTACCAATCCCTATCGGGGGGTGAAAAGCAGCGGGTGGTCCTGGCCCGGGCAATCGCCCAAGAGCCGAAGCTGCTGGTGCTGGATGAACCCACCAATCATCTGGATATTAAGTATCAACTTCAAGTTCTCTCGATTGTAAAGAAACTCCGTATCGGCGTATTGGCGGCCTTACACGATCTATCCCTGGCGGCGGAATACTGCGATTACCTCTATGTGCTGCACCAGGGGACCCTGGTCGCCGAAGGAGAACCCGAAGCGGTGTTGACCGGGGATCTCATTGAGGCGGTGTACGACGTGGGTTGCAAAACCTATACCAATCCGGTTACGGGCAAGCGGGACGTCAGTTTTTTTCCCCGGCCTTGAGGACCTGAGCTTATTCTTTTTGGGGTAAGGCTTGCCACATTTTGCCGCCCCCTAGCGGCCACGGTACTGGATTGTTTCGCTATGGTTCGCCAGGACGGTATGGATACGCATGAGCGTTTATGCGGGAATGGGCGGATTTTTTCCGCCGAACGCGTGTTTTGGGGTGAAACTCCGGAGGTTAGTATGCATAGTTTGGTTAGAAACCGTGGGATTCCCTTCTGTATGGCGGGAATTTTCCTTTTAGCCCTTGGATGTTCTGGTAAGGGCCGGAACGCCGCAAGTCCGGCCCAGGGTTCGTCCCCAGCTGCGGCGGTATCGGGTACACGGTCGGGGACGGTTTATCCGGTAACGGTACCGAATTACGCCCTATCTCTGGACGGATCGGTGTGGCGGGACCAGGATCAGACTTTTGACGCTGCCCCGGAACGGGTGGTGGTTCTTACCCAGGGCGGCGCGGAACTGTTGCTGCGTCTGGGTTTAGGAGATTGGATTGTCGGGGTCGGCGCGGTTTCAGGTTCTGTGGACCTGGAAGTCGCGGAAGCCTTTTCAAAACTGACGGTCTTTTCCGAAAATTATATCGGCAAAGAAATCGTCCTGGGCGCGCAGCCCGATCTGGTATTGGGTCGCGCACCCCTGTTCGCCGAAGCCGATTGGGGCGCAGGCAGCGTGGACGAACTGAACCGCTACGGCATTAGGACCTATATCCAGAACACCAGCCGTCCCGGCGCCATTATAGAAGACTTATACCGGGACATAACGGAGTTGGGACAGATATTTGACGCCGGGGAACGGGCCGCCATCTTTATCGAGGAACTGCGGGAGCGAGAGGGGGGCCTACGGGCAGCCGTAGCGGCAAACCGGGGACCGGCCTTGAGTTATGCCTACCTTAACCGGATTGTGGACGGGGTTCCCAACGCCTACGCGGGGAATAAGGACACCTTCCTTGCCAGTGCTATGGAGATACTGGGACTCGTCAACGTCTTTAGGGATGCTCAAAGAGATATAATCGATCTGGAAACCCTGATTGCTGCGGATCCCGATATGCTGTTGTGGTTTTCCTACGCCGGAGGGCCCGATGTGCTGCATCTGCGGGATGAACTGTACGCCAATGCGGCCCTCGGGGGCATGAAGTCCATAGCCAACCGGCGGATATATATTTTCGACTACAACGAGTTTTGGGGGTACAGCTACCGGATATTCTCGGTTCTGGAAAAGCTGGCGGCTAACCTTTAGCCGGTGAAGTTTTTACCGGCTAAAGGTCCCCGATGCATCCCCGTAGAAATAGGAGAAGGCCATATAAAAGCCCTCTCCGCCGGGGCCTGTATAGGATTCGCTCATGAATTTGGCAAAGTTGCCTTCCACGGTTCTTACCACGTAGGCATTGGGCTGCACCTGGTAAACCGGCGACGGTGAACCCTCGGCGCTGTACCAGGTGCAGCCGATGGCGTCAAGCTCCGCAGAGAGGAGCGAGGCGTCAACGCGCAAGAGGTCCCTAAGGGAGACGCCTGGAGCCGTATAGGCCGTAACTTCCCGGTAGGTATTGAGCAGAATGGAGGAGCGCCGCTCTAGGCCGCCACCTTCTTGGGGTTCATCGGTGCGGGTACAGAGCAGGTCCCAATTCCGGGAGACGGGTATAGGCGGCGCGCCTTCCACAAGCTGGATGCCGCTTGTGTTGAGCGCCCCCGGCGGTTCTGCGTCCAGGTCGAGGAATAGAGAACCGTAGGTGTTTTCCGGATCATTGATGAGCCCCTTGAGGGAACCGGTGATTTCCGTTGCTTCCGTGCCTTCAAGCCCCTTAACCACCATAAACCGGTACACCCCGCCCATGCCAAACATATTGAAGGTCATCTTGTAGCGGTTGCCCGGGGCGGTCTCGATAAGGTAGACCGTACCCGACCCTTTGGCCAGGGGACTGATTTCCCCGGCAAAGGGATTGGCCCGCTCCTGGCAGCCGTACAGTTCCGTCCCTTCTTTGAAGGTGTATTCCTTCACCCGGTCCGCCAGGGTGGATAAATCTTCGGTTATGTCGGTCCGGTTGGTTTTATAGACCAAAACGCCGGAACCGTAGCTTCCGCTGTTGGCGATGATGTGGCCGTTGGAGTCAATGGCCAGGTCAAAGAAATCGTGGGGAACTTCTGCGGCGATGGGGTTTTCCGCTGAAAAGTCAATAAAGACCGCCCGGTTCGCCCCGGTGTCGTCCACCCGGACGACGGCCTGGGGATAGCCGGGATCGGAGCCACCGGGAGGATCCGCTTCGGTATTGCAGGCCCCGGTAAGAACCGCGAGGGTGGCTGCGGCGATTACCGCGCCCCAGAAGGTGTTTTGGCTGAAAAGATACATAGGTAACTCCTTGGTCAGTTCGCTTGACTTTGCTGATTGCAGATGTTATATTAAGATAATAAAGTTATATAAAATTAACAATAGGAGATTGCGTTATGAACGAAAAGATCGTACCCGTGAACGTTGCCTCTCATGGGGGGGGGGGGGGGGGGTATATAATATATTAAA
>JAITJK010000159.1 GCA_031278935.1 Spirochaetaceae bacterium
GCCCCGATTTTGATGGTCTTCATGGGCGGCGCCGTGGCTTCCCCGAGTTTTGCTAATGATTCAGCAGACATATGGGTACATTTATCCAAACCAATCGACCCTTGGGCGACTTTCATGGAAAAAGCCATACAAGTAGGACAGCCACATTCTTTACAGTTCGTTTTAGGGGTGAGCTTAAATATATCAAGTCCTTTGAGCGCCATAGATTACTCTCCTTCTCTCTTCCAGTTTAGACGATACTGGCCACAAGCTTCGAAATGGTAGCTACCGAAACAGGATGCCTCAAGATAACCGCATTCGATCCCGTAGCGATGCTCGCAGCCGCTGTAACCACTTCCATATCAATACCCCGCTCTTCTTGGGGGCCCCAGCCGACGGGAGCTTCGCTCTCGGTTTTTTGAGATTCCCCCACCGACCAGGTCTGCTCTGAAACCGGCGTAATGATGGGAATCTGTAGTTTCACGTCGTTTTGGGCCAGCGCAGCGGCTTTGATCCGGTCCAGGGTCGACGCAATATATTCATACCCGTACCCCGCAGCAGCAGAACCCACGTTCATGGTAACGCTTCCCAGGTCTACCCCAAGCTGGGAGATAACCACATTGAGCTGCTTGGCCAGGTTAATATCCACCGCAGACTCGGCCCCAATCTTTTGTCCATAGGCCTGGACTGCCGCAACGGCAATGGCCTTGTGGTTTTCTTCTTTGGCGGAAAGCAAGAGTACGTTTTTTCCCTGCAAAGCCTCGGCGATCTTAGGGAACAGCTTGCTGTCTTTTTCCACATTTCTGCTTCCCTGGATAACCAGCGGTAGGGTAACGGTTTCAGCAACGGCTTTACACAGATCCACGCACTCTTCTATGGACTTATCCGTGCCGTTCGGATCCGCCTCGTCCAAAGAAAGAACTACAAAATCCGCTCCAGGCATTTCACAGGCCCGCTTGGCCACATCGGGAATACGGTCCACTCCTTTATAGAACTCCGCAATACCGGGGATATCCCTATTTGGGCCCTGATCTGAGACTTCTACACCTATCTTGGGCGGATTAGCGATAGGCTCGTCAAAACTATACAAGGGCAGGACTTTCTCCCCTCCCAGAGTTACAGTCTTATCCCCCGTACCTATCACGACTTCTTTGATAGACGCCGTGAATTTTTGCGGAACACGTTTAAATGGCATAACGGTCTCCTCCTTAAAAATAAGTAGTAAAAACTATCAATCTACCGGTCTTTAACGCGGTAGAGGGCTACACGCCAAACGAAGCGCTCCCTACCGTCATCTTTCTTACAACAGCGGTTCCAGATTCAGTACCGGATGCTCTTTTTCACCCAAGAAGGTGAGCAAGGTCTCCGCGTCCTCAGATACGGTTTCATCGGCAATCATGGAGGTATAATCCTCAATCCCGTAAAGTTCTTTTGCCGTAGCATTGAGCTTGGTCCCCACAAAGTCTTTGAGAGCCTTAGGCATCCACACAATACGGGCCGAGCCGCCCTCGGCCTTCATGAATTTCTTGGAAGAGATGAACTGCTTACCGTGGCCCATGAAACCTGGGGTTTGCACCCCACCGCCGGTCATAGAAGCCATCTCTGAAAAGGTCATCCCCAGAGGTGTCATCCCGGTGTGTTCCCGGTTGACAATAACCACTCCATTGGAGGCGGGTTCAATCCCGCAGATGCACTCAAAGCAGCCGCAGCTGGTCATAGGATCCTGCATAATGGAATAGAGGGTAACCTGCTGCAATGCGCCGTGGGAAGCGCTGTTTACCACTTCGTTGACGTCTTCCCAGATACCTAAGTTTTCATCGATCACTCGCTCTTTCGTAACGACTTGACAGGGGCCATTGGGATCCAGCTCGTTGGTAGCTTTGGCGTCCAACCAGGATACGGCGCCACACAAGCCAAGGCGTTCAGGGGTAACAATACAAACGTGGGAAGGGGAAAAGGACTGGCAGAGGATACAGTTATAAAAAACCTCCACGCTCTCGTCGGTTAGTGATTTGAGCCGGGAATCCCGCACTTCATAGACCTTGTTCACCTCCGCCCGTAAGCGCTTGAGATCCTCCGGGTTGGTGTAGATTTTCACCTGACACTTATCCACCACCGCTTCGTATTCGCTCTTTACCTTGGCATACAGCACTTCACCCAAGTGTTTTGCCCGGAATCCCGCTTCAAAGGCCGCCTTGCTCACCCGGATACGGATAAGATCCCGCTGGCCTGTATGCATAACCCCTTCAACACAGTTAAGGAAGTTATGGATTTTCCGCTCAAATACCGGCTCAAAATCGCTCTGCATATTTTTACCCGACACTTCCACCACGTATGCCAAGGGAAAGCGGCTGCCCGCGGGGACGCTGTCGATATCCGGGCCGATGAGTTCGATGCGATGGTCCTCCACCTCGGTGGGTTCCAAGGTACGCACCCATTCAAAACAATCCAGCCGGGAACCATCGATGTCCACCTGCATATCGTTTCGGCGAATGATTTCCCCCTCAAAGGCCGTGGAAAAGGCCACAGGAATATCGATCTTCGTAACCTTGATCTTAATATCCCGGGCTTCCAAAGAGGTCTCGATAAAGTCCTTGGTATCCTTTTGAATGATGAGGCTCTTGGGAACCGGCCACATATCCTTGGTATCATTGGTAATGACCGGGAAACCCATGGCAATCGCGCCGCCCCCGCAGCCGACCACAATGTCCGGCACCGGGGCAAAGGCATTCACAAAAGCCCGGATCCGGTGGAAGGTGTACTGATCAAAGCCCTCCCGGTCCCCCGGCTGTACTGCACCGAAAATCATAGCCGCCCGGTTTACCAGGGATATAATGTGGGCCACGGACCAAATATCCGGTCCCACGGGAACGACCCGTACCGGGAAGCCCATGTTAAGGTTCATGCGCTTGGCCTGGTCGATGATGCCGCCGATGAGAAAGACGAATATAGCCCGGGACTGATACCCCTTGATGAGTTCTGCAGCTTCCTCATCTGAGGGAGCCGGTCCGATGATCACCACAAAGCCGGGAATATCTCCAGTAACCAAGGGTACCCCTAATTCACGGACCTCCGCGTCGGACATATGGCCCCAGTAGGCATCCCCGTAGGGCTTTTCGCTGCGGGCGTATTTACAGGCCTCAATGACTTCCGCCGCCATGACCGTTCCAAACCCAGAAGTGAAGACATCCCCCAAGCGCTGATTATGGGGCATCCAGGCCTTTACTTCCGGGAAAC
Source organism: Spirochaetaceae bacterium (assembly GCA_031278935.1). Classification (GTDB taxonomy): domain Bacteria; phylum Spirochaetota; class Spirochaetia; order Treponematales; family Breznakiellaceae; genus JAIRLU01. The sequence goes on from JAITJK010000159.1 coordinate 3,217, forward strand.
AGGCCTTCAGTTCCCCGACAGTCGTTACCTTCTTGGAAAGATACGTTAAATGGTTGGCGAGAAAATACGCGGTATTCGGCATAGTAATCGGAGCCGCCTCACCGAGCTCCTTCACGGTCTCGTTCAACGCCTTCTCGGCGATGGCATACATTTCGTCAACACCATCAAACACTCTATTAAAAAGCAATTTCATTGAAAACTCTCCTATAGTAATTATGTGGACAAATCGATACGCTCTTTGATCCTCTGGATCTCCTGTCGGGCACCTTCACTGGTGTCGAAGGGCGAAACGCCTTTTCTATCGGCGCTGATCACATCATCCCTATAGCTGATAAAGCCAAAAAGATCCTCAGGGGGTATACTATTCTTAAGGAATTCTTCATCCTCTCTCCCACGAACTTTGTTCGCCACCACACTAACCCTTTTCACGCCCAGATCCGCTGCAAGAGCTTTTACCTTATGATAGGTTTGTATGCTCCTTGCTCCCGGTTCAATGACCGTGATAAAGCGATCCACCATACTAGCGGTACCTCGTCCAAGGTGCTCAAGCCCTGCCTCCATGTCCATAATGACCACCTCATCCCGCTGTACCACGAGATGAGAAATAACCCGCTTGAGGACCACGTGCTCAGGGCACACACAACCGCCGCCACCAGTTTCTACGGTACCCATAATGAGCAGTTTTACTCCATTTTTTTCCTGAGCAAACCGGTCCGGTATGTCATTAACCTGGGGGTTAATTTTGAAAAACTTACCCAAGCCGTCATGGGTAGAGCCGGTTCGTTCCGCGATGAGTTCGCTCATTTTGGAAACTGCGGTGATCTTCTCCAATTCCCCTTCACTGAAGCCCAGGGCTAAACCGAGATTCGCATCCGGGTCTACATCAACCGCAAGCACCGTCCGACCTTCCGTCGCATAGAGACGGGCAAGCACTGCGGCAAGGGTTGTTTTTCCGACCCCACCTTTTCCGGTGATTGCGATTTTCATCGCTTAAATACCCAAGGCAGTGCGTTTGGCTTCAAGACCCTCAAGAATACTTTTTACCAGTTCATGAGGATCCTTGTTGATGATATACCCGGCGCCGACAATATTGCGAGTTCCCTGGGTGATGAGTTCCATCATCTCGGAACTTCCCTTCACCTGGGGCTCGATACCCAAGTACACGTCGATCCCCGTAGAAACCACGTAATTGGCGATAGAAACCGCTTTCTCACTCATCCATTCAGGAGCGCAACCTACCACGGGTATCTCTGTCGTCTTCACCCCCCAGTCTTTGGCAATTCCCGTGGCCAGGAGCATCATCCGACTTATGTCCACGCAGGCCCCCATGTGCAGAATCGGCGGTATATCCACCAATTCACATACCCGCCGCAAGCCCGCTCCGCACACATACTTAGCGTCTTTGGTGAGGAGTCCCGCTTTCGTCGCCAACTGGGCCGCGCAACCGGTGGCAACAATTAACACATCGTTTTGCAATAGTTCCTTCATGATCTCGAAGTGCGAGTAATCCGGCCGCACCCGCGGATTATTACAACCCACGATTGCCACCGCCCCCCGTAATACTCCGGCTTTAATGGCGTCAATCGCCGGCCTATAGGAACCGATCTCGTCCACATGACTATTGGTTACGCCGTCGAGGTGTTTGATGATCTGCTCGTTAGGATAGCCCACCACCGCAGTCTGCTTGGTCGTGGGGATAAAGACCTTGGCCAGATCTCGGTTCGGATAGTTGTCGATAGCCATTTTGATGAGGTCTTTGGCCTGATCAAAGGCGGTCTCCGGTTTAAATTCCACATAAATAGAACCGGGAATCCGGGCAATCGGAGAACTGGTAACAAACTTGGTATGGAAACACTCGCTTAAAGGAGCCAGGGCAGGGAATATACACTGCACATCCACACACATCATCTCCACCGCACCGGTTAGGATCGCGTTTTCCTGTTGAAGGAAGTTTCCTGCCATACGGACCCCGTGACGCATGGCCACTTCATTAGCAGTGCAACAAAGACCCACGATGTTGATACCCTTGGCGCCTTTTGTTTTGGCATAATCCACCAGCTCTTTAATCTCTGCAGCGGTTACTACCATTTCAGAGAAAGCCGGATCATGGCCGTGTACCACGATGTTGACCATCTCTTTTTCCAGAACCCCTAAATTTCCTTCAGTAGTCCGTACTGTGGGAGTCCCAAAGAGAATATCCGTTATTTCCGTACCCAGCATCGAACCGCCCCAGCCGTTGGAAAGGCTGGTCCGTAAGCCCTGACGCACCAGGGATTCGGGGTCTGCACTGTTTCCCATGTGGGTCATGTGCAAAGTAGTGGCAATTTCCCGGTCAATAGCGCGAGGCTCAATACCCTGTTCCCGCCATACCTGCTGCCGTTCTTCAGTAGCCCGCTTAATAAACCGCTGCGTCCCCGAGGGCTTGCCGAATTCCATAAGACCGACTTCGGCAACTTCATGGGCAATAGCGTAAATATCCCTGCCCTCGGTTTCCAGTTCATACTCCCGGGCTAAACGCAGGAGCTTTTGTTCATCCCGTACTTGGTAATTCCCGCCAGGTTTGGTGCCGTGTAGGATATGCAGAATCTCCCGGGCATGATCCGAGTGGGCCGAAGTACCTGCCGCAATAGTACGGGCATAATTTCGTGCCGCGATGGCATGAGCATCAGCCCCGCAGATCCCCCGAGAGGCTTTGGGCGTAATACGGCAGGGACCCATCGAACAGTTTTTACAACAGATCCCGTCTTCGCCGAATTTACAATGGGGGGTCTGCTTCTTGTTCCGATCCTCCCAGGTTTCCGCACAAACGGAACAGGCGATTTCCTTTAGTTTAGCGGTATCCGCCTCCATTTGTTCAATAGAGGTTAAATCTTCCAGCGTTTTCAAAATTATGTTTCTCCTCTCCTCCAGCGCCGAAAGGCGCCGCGTCAATTAAAACCACGGGATTTGATATACCCCCCGGGCGCTCTCCTCCCAATGGGTATACCTATCCCTTTTACACCCGCCCTTCTTCCGGTAAGGGGCTATATGCTCCCTTGGGCCGCCCGGATCACATGACTTATCAGCATACAGGATGTTACGGACCCAACGCCTCCGGGCACCGGACTGATAGCCTCCACCAAAGGCTCTACCTCAGCGAACTTCACATCACCGCAAGTACCCTTGCTACCGTCGGGTTTTGGATTAACCCCGACGTCCACCACCACCTGACCAGAGCGGAAAGATTCTTTTCCCACACTTTCGGCTCGTCCCATGGCGACCACCACGATATCTGCTTCCCGGATTACCGAACTTATATCCTTAGTTTTTGAATGTCCGATCGTCACGGTGCCATTCTTTTTCAAAAGCAATAGGGACACGGGCTTACCGATTACCGTGCTGCGGCCAACCACCACCACCCGTTTTCCCGCAGGATCGATCTGGTAGTGATCAAGAATCTTAATAACCGATTCCGCAGTACAAGGCGCATACCCCTGATTCGTGTCGGCATAAATACCCGCCATGGAACCATCGGTAATACCGTCCATGTCCTTCTTCGGCAGCAAAGCCGCCCGCACCACGTTGTCATCAATATGTTTAGGCAAGGGGCGGAACAGTAATATCCCGTGGACCGCCGGGTCTTCATTCGCCTCTCGGATAACCTCCAACAAGGCCTGTTGCGTGGTGTCCTCAGGCAGTCGATAGTTTTTTACCGCCGCTCCAACCTCCTCACAACGCTTGGTAGCCCCTTTTTCATACGAAATATCAGGCCCCTTTTCACCCACCCGGATAATTCCTAAAGTCGGCGTGATCCCCTTAGCCCTCAGAGCCTCCACGTCCTGTTTCATGGACACAGTCAAGGCCTGGGCTACATCTTTTCCACTCAGCAACTTTGCCATTGTTATTTCCCTTTAGTTAATCTCCATACCCCTGGCCCCTCATTAGTTGGGTTTTACCTGGTCCTTAACCCTCGTAAAGATTCGGTCCGCCAGGGGCTCATACTCCGCAAGCAACGCATCGGTTTCCCGATTAATCTGCTCCGCATAAACCCGGTCCTTCATAGCCTTGGTGTTGATGTACACGTTAAGACTTGCCCCGGCCAAGGCCGCCTTACAGAACAAGACTCCCACGCCAGCATCGCTGACCGCGAGGCGGCTACCTTTCGCGGCATATTCTTCCTGCAGACGGATGGCTTCAGCGCATTTCTTCATGATTTCCAAGGGCACCCGGCAGGCCGATTTCAACGCGACCTC